>JAUNXU010000013.1:13998-18132 GCA_030539615.1 Methanobacteriaceae archaeon
TATTATACTTTAGTATTCCATTTGAATTTAATCTAAATAATATAAATATTACTAATAATATCATTACAGGTAGAAGTAAACTTTGAGAAATTACATTTAATATTGTTGAAAGTATTTCACTTCCAGGAATTGACATTGCCACGTTTTTATCCTCCATTATAAAAAAAATTATGTAATAAAAGGATTATAAAAAAATTTAATTTTATCAAGTTTTATTATTATCCAATTGCTTTTTAAATTTTATAATTTTTTTGTTTTATTATTTAAATCACTTTTTTTTAATATCGTATTAATTCACTGTTATTTTTAGTTACCATAGCACCCATCAACATTAATAATATAGCTCCCACAATTACCAATAGTAAATTGTTTAGTGAACCTATAGTTATTGGTGATGATGAACTTGCTCCAGCTGATATCATATTTGGTAAAATTATTACTGAAAGTAAGAAATATAATCCTACGAAAATCATGAAATTTCCAAGAACAACTGGGAATGGTTTATCTATTCTTTTAACAACTTGTTCAGAAATTAAATAGAATAATATCATTGATATCATTAAAGCTATTGCTGAATAAATTCCTATTTCTACAACACTAACTTTTAACATTGGTGTAACTAGAATTATAGAAGCTATTATTGAACCAAAACAACAAGGACATGGAGCAATCATTGCCATACAAGAAGCTGTTGCATGATCTTCTCTTGTTCTTCTCCATTCTTTAACTGTATCAAATCCAGTGTACAATATAACTAATGCCATTATTGAAAATAGTACTGAACTATATCCATAAACTATCGTATAAATTAAGTCTGTAAATGGTGTACATAATACTGAAAGAACTACTACACCAATTCCATAACCTAATGTTATTAGTACTGCTTGTTTTTTAGTTAATCCAGCAAATCCCATAGCTAATCCTATTTTTACGCCGAATACTAAAATTGCTGACAGGACCCCTAATTGCCATAATAAATCCATCATATTTATCACATCTCCTGTATAATAAAAACTATTAGTTTATCAAGTATTTAATATTTTTTATTAAAACAAATTGATTGATTAATAAAATAACTAAACTTATCAAGTAATTAATGTTAAAAATAAAGATAAATAAAATTTACTTTATTCTTTGTTTAATCTAGTTTAAATTAAATCAAATAATTTATTAATATTATTTTTATTTATAAAAGACATAATAAGAATAAAATAAACTAATAAGAAACCATATTTTAAAAAAATACAAAATAAAGGATATTAAAACTACAAAATAAATCCAAAATCGTTTAAAAAATGTAAAACAAATTTAATAAAAATAGTAATTTAAATAATAATATTTTAAACAATGAAACAATAAAAAACAAGAACAGTAAAATAAATAAATAAAATAAATTCATAAAAATATATTTTTAATTATAAATATTAATTAAAAATTAAAAAAAAGTAAATTATAAATTAAATATCAGGTTTAATTAATGTTAATGTTGAATTTATATCAGATCGTTCCAATCGATTATGTCCCCCATATACAACAGTCAATTTATATGTTTTATAAGACCAATTAGAAGGAATTGTATAATTAATTATTGCTTTTCCATTGACAATATTAACATTTGTCTTAATTGTTTTTCCATTTATCTTAAAACAAACCTTACCAGTATTTATAACATTACCATTTACATCTTTTATATTTGCTTCTAACAATACAGTTTTTCTAGGACTAGAAACTACAGGTTTTATTGTAACAATAGTTTTTAATACATCTAACTTTATTATTTCTTCTGTTTTTAATGTTTTTTGACCTTTTTCTTGAATTAATACTGATAATTTATATTGACTATTTGTCCATGTTGATATTGGTAAATTATAAGTTAAAGTTCCATTTATTACTTTTAATTTATTTACCTGTGTTTTATCATTAACTTTTATTGTAGAAACTCCATTTATTCTTGGATTTACTAATGAAATTACATTAAGAGTAGTTCCATTGTTAATTAATTTAGTTATTGTTACTATTTCAGGAACAATTATTGTTTCTATTTGATCATTAATTTTTATTGTTATTATTCCATTTGGATTATATACTTGATTTATAATTGTATTAGATATGTTCAACTCATTATGATTAAATGTTCCATTTGATATTTCAAATTTAACTGGTATTTCAGGTATTGTTCTATTAAATTGTTCATTATTATTTAATTTTAATATAACTTTTATTGTTGAATTATATCCATCTAATAACATTGTTGTATTTTCTATTGTTACTATTATCCAATTATTTGGTGTTACACCTATCATTTCCCAATCAGGATTATTAGTTGCCCACCAATTATTTTCAGCATCAACTTTATTTGTGTTATAAATTGTTTCTTGATTATCTATAAAAACTGAATTTGTTACATTTAATATACAATCATTATATAATGCACCACCACCTTTTTGAGCAGTGTTATCTTTAAATAATGAACTTATTATTGTTATTGTACCATTATGATTTGCTATTGCTCCACCATGAGCAGATACTACACTATTTTCTATAAATGTACTATTAGTTATGGTTATATTTCCTTTATCAGTAGCCCATTTTATGTTATGTATTGCCCCACCTGTTTCACCAGCTGTATTTTCTTTAAAATTACAATTAATAATACCTAATTGTCCAGTATTTGTTATTGCTCCACCATCATAATTAAAAGCTACATTTTCAGTGAAATTACTATTTTGTATTTCCATTATTCCTGTATTGTATATTGCTCCTCCAAAGAAATCATATGCTTCATTTTGTAAGAAATTTATTTTATTTAGTTTTACTGTTCCATATGAATTGTATATTCCTCCACCACTTACTGCACTATTTCCAATAAAAGTACAATTTATTAATGTTAAATTAGATCTTAAGTTGTATATTGTTCCTCCAACCATGTTTATTGTGTTTTCTGTAAATACTGTATTTTCTATTGTTGAATTTGCTACATTATAAATTGCTCCACCATAATCAGCAAAATTATTATTGAAATTACTATTATTTATTGTTAATGTACCTGAATTATATATACTTCCACCTTGATTTTTATAATTTAAAAGACCTTTTACAGTATTATTATTAAAACTTGAATTTACTATATTTAATGTTCCATTGTTATTGATTGCACCACCACTATTAGCTAATCCTTGATTTAATGTTAAGTTTATAATATTAAGTTGATAATTTTTAGATACTGTAAATAGTTGATAAGTATTATTTCCATTAAGATTAACTTTTGTTGAAGTATTAGAATTTCCAATTAAAGTTATATTTTTTACTTTTTGTCCAGAATCCCCCCAGTTTAATGTGTTATTAAATGTATAATCTCCTGAATTTAATATTATTGTATATTCATCATCATATTCTTCTTTTTTAATATTATTAAATTGTGTATTCAACTCATTAAAATTAGAAACTGTTTGTTTATTTTCTTTTTTAATGATTGAATCTGATTTTATATTTTTAGTTTCTTTTAATGTACTTTCATAATTAATTTCATTATTTTGTTGAATTATATTGTTTGAATTTTCAGATAGTTCACATGTATCATTAAAATTTGTTGCTGATACTGTGGTTATACCTATTATAATTATTGAAAAAAATAATGTTAATATAACATAATTTTTAAGTTTCATTTAAAACTTTACCTCACATGAAATATTATTTAAATTTATAATAAAACGATTCTATTTAAAAATAAAAAAAGAAAAAAAAGAGTAATTTAATTTTTTACATTATGTATTTTTTGATTTTCTACTGTATCCATAATAGAACAGTCCAGCTAAAAGAACTATAGCTATAACAAATATTGCTGATACTTCAGATTCCTGAGGAGCAGGATTACTATTTGATTGTTTTACTTCATAAGCTTTTGATTGTGAACCAGCACTTGATTGTGAACCAGCACTAGAAGAATCTTGACCTGCAGAAGCACTTGATGCAGTTGCTTCTGTTACACCAGATTTTCCATCGTTAGGTTGTTGTCCTTGATCTCCAGCTGCAGAACCACCATTAGAATCACTTTGAACAGAACTACTATTAGTTTCAACATTACCATTACTTTGACCTGTTGATGAAGTTACTGTTCCAGTAGATTGTCCAGAT
>JAUNXU010000013.1:18142-29862 GCA_030539615.1 Methanobacteriaceae archaeon
CCATTATTTGTTGATCCATTATTATTTGAGTTTCCTGAATTTGATCCAGATCCACTACCATCCCCACCAGTTACTGTTCCAGATCCACCAGCACTTTCAGTACTTGGTTGATCCACAGTAGGTGATGAAGTATCCACAGGTTTACTTGAATCATATACAGATTGACCTGTTGCTTCTTGCATAACATCAGCATAAGCTTGTTTAACTGCATCCGGTACTGTTGCCATTTGAACAACCCATTTATTGAAATTTAAGTTTGCACATGTGTGATGACAACATGCAATACCATATTGTGCAGCTGTATTTACATAAGTATTTGCTAATTCAGTTATTAAACTTGAATCTGTTGCTTGCCACATACCCATCATATTTGATGTTAACATCCAAGCAGTCATACTTTCAAAACTATATGCTCCATAATCAGTTGATACACTTCCTGCAACACTTAATAAATTACTTGCAAGCATATTTGATAAACCATTTCCTACTGCACCAGAATTATATCCAGATCCAGTAGCAGAAATAGCATTACCATTACTATCTTCTGCATAATTTTGTGTTAAAACCATTGTTCCTAATATGTTTTGATAACGGGAAGCATATGATGACCATCCACCAATACTGTTAAGTAATGCATTTTGATATGTTGGATTTAATACCATTGATCTTATTTCAAAAGCAATTTCTTCATTAAGAGTTTTACTTTGAATATTATTTTGATTACGTATATCAATTAATGCTGTATTTGGTGTTGAACCTTTAACATTAGCTGCATTTAATAATCCTCCAAACCAATCAAAGTAATCATCTGAATCTAAGAATCTCCAAGTACTATCTAAGTTTTGTGATATTAAGTCTGTATTTCCAAGCAAGTATTCAAATGTATTTTTGTTTTCTTTTACAACAAGTTTTCCATTTTCATCTACAGACCATGCATTTGATATACGTGATATGTATATATCTGCTAAATCTGAACTTATGGATGTTGTATTAGACCATTTATCAACATTTGGAATCAAATCAGACATTCCTGTTCCTTCAAGAACAGCTCCTGGAAGTCCAAATATTCTATCTAAAGATGGTTCTTCTGCATAGTGTTTTTTAAGATAATTATCATAAACTGCTTCATCAGTAGCATTAACTAAGAACACTGCATCTGTCATGAGTTTTATCCAATCAGTATTACTTGTTACTGCTGTTGTATAAGTATCTATTCTTGGACGAGTAATTACTGAACCATCAGATAAAGTTAATGTTAATTCTGATAAATCCATTACTTCTACTCCAACAACTGTACCTGTACCTGTTGCACTCCATACAGGTTTTACTCCTAATAAATACAAGAATTCTGCTAAAGTTATACCTTCAGTACGTAATAATTCTGTTCCCCACATAACTAAACCAATTGTTTCAGGGAATGCTCCATTATTATTTTCATAATAATCTCTTAATAATCCGTCAGCTATTTTAATTGCAGCAGACCATGCACTTTTTGAAGGCATTTTAGTTGAATCTATTGTATATATACTAGTACCTGTAGGTAATGAATCAGAATATGATGGATCAGCTGCTAAACCTGCTAACACATATCCACCAGACATTGCATTTAGTATTGAACTCCATTCTAAATTATTTCTTATAGCATCAATTGTTTCTCCACAAAATATTATATTTCCATATAATAAATCTGTTGAGTTTATATTCATACTTAAAGCTATATCATCTACTGTAGTTCCATTTACTAATTGAGATATAATACTTTTTAATACTGTTTGTACTTTTTCAACTACAGCATCATATTTTGAATCATCACTCATTGAATAGAAATCTACATCAACTAATGAAGGATATAATAGATTTTTAAGATTTTCTTGCATCGTAGTTCTTGATGAAGCAATAGTTTTAACTTCTTCTGTTAAATTATCACCTGTTAAAACTTGTCCAAGGGTGTGTAATCCTAATGTTATTATATCATTATCAAGATCATCTAATGAATTATGTAATTTAGATAACCATTCATCAAATGTTTGACCTTCAGATACTGATTCAAATCCCAATTTTTCAGCTAATGATTCTATTTGTACTTTATACTCATCAATTAATCCACTTGAATTAAGTTGTTTTGCAGTGTCATACCTATTTATATAATCTTTTAATGTTACAAGATCACCATATAAAGATGATGATACTGTTGCAGGTGTCATATGACTTATAACTAAAGCAAAACCTCTATCTTTAGCTGTCATACCTTCTCCAGGATTTGACACTATATATGGATATATATTTGGAATATTAGATAATTGGAATGTCCAGTCATCTGCTTGTAATCCCATAGTTCTACCAGGTAACCATTCAAGAGTACCGTGTGTTCCCATGTGAATCATTACATCTGCACCAAATACATCAGTTAACCAGTTATAATATGCCACATACTGTTGATGTGGTGGTAAATATGAACTATGATAATCTTCTACTTCTTCCCAACCTCTACTAGGTTGTACACTAATAAATACATTACCCATTACCATTCCAGGAATTACAATTGATTCGTTATTATAGGTCATAGGACTATTATTTAATCCTTCACCCCAATATTCTACTAAGTCATTTTGTAATTTTTCAGGTAGTTTATTAAACCATTGCATGTACTGAGTTAAATTTACTAGTTGATTATTTGCAGTTAAATTCTCATAATTTGTTTCCACATATTTGTTAAGTAATCCTTGTGCCCAACTTCCTTTATTACCAAATTGAGCGATTATAGTATATAACTGAGCTGCTGTTGGTATTTCTTCTTTTGTAACACCAATATCATATCCAGCATCAGACATTTGAATTAATAATTCATGTAAACTTTCAAATATATCTAGATATGATGCACCTATATCTGCTTTTCCCGGAGGATAATTATATAATATTACAGCAACTTTTTTATCTGCATTTTCAGTTTCTTTAAGTTTTGCCCAACCATTAGTTAGTTGAACCATTTTAGATATTCCTTCAGCCATTGGAACTTCAGTACCATTACTATTAATGTAAGATACTGGTAATGCTCCAAATACTCCTTCAAATTGAGGAATTGCTACAGCATAAGTCCATTCGGTTTGTGGTCCAAATTCACTTGTATAACTGTATTCACTTATTCCATCTAAAGCTCGGATTATTTCAATATTCATTTTTTCATATGCACTAACGGCAGAACTATTTCCTCCAGCATAATCCATTGACCAACTATATAATGAATTTACTGCAACTACACCTCTTTTTAATGCTGAACTACCTGTTGTTAAATTTAATAATAATTCACTCATTGAAGGATCAGTTGATTGTTGGAATATATTAAAAACAGGTCTTCCTTGTTTTTCATATTCTTCAATCATTGCTTCAACTAAAGGCCCACCAGCATAATAACTAGCTATTGCAATAAATGACCCATTTATATTTTTATTTGAATTATACCATGATTCAAATTCTGCAAATATTGTTGCAGGATTATTATGAATATCTGACCATTGTGTATATTCTGTTGTAAACCAGTTTAAACTTCCTGCACCATCTTCATTATATCCTGGATGATTAACTATCCAAGCATTAATTGTTTTTTGGTCTGGTGCTGTTCCAAATACACCATAATCAGAATGATATATACCCCAACTAGGACTTGCTAAAACAGGTGTATCTCCAGTAGTTGTAGGATTTACATCAGTTTCACCTAATAAATAGGTAATATAATTATATAAATTTTTCATATTAGTTTGAACAGCTGTTGTATCTTTAACAACTTGTGCTTGCCAATATGATCCAATATATGTGTTTTCAATTGTATTAGGTGTATTGTCACCTTTATTTCCACCTACAAAATTCCAATCAGATAATATGTTTTTAAGATATTCATCAGTGAATATACCGAAAACATATGATACCATATAATTTTTATTTGCAGGACTATTTACAATAGTTTCTACTGGAACTACAAAATCACTTGAATCAGAAAACATATCGATTAATATGAAATTTGCATAATTCATCATCCAAATTCTTGATTTATCTGTTGTTGTATAACTGTCTATTGAATAAACACGACAACTTAATTCTTTTAAAGCATTTACTTTATTACTTTGACCATCTGTACTTGATGTTCCACTATGAGTTACTATAACTATATCTGGAACAAAAGTATAATCTTCTATTAAAGAAGTTCCGGTAACTGTTATAGTGGTTGTATAATTGGAATATGTTTTATAATTCATCTCTAAAGTATACGTTCCACTTGAAATATCAGTAAATGTATATTGACCAAGCTCATTAGTTATTGTACTTTGTATAATTTGATCAAAATTATTTATATTTCTAAGATTAACTGTAACATTACCTACTGCTACAGCATCTTTATATTCTCCTACATAATTCCCACTAGATTCATTATATGAATCACGAACAGTTCCGCTTACTTTATTTTTATTTGTGGTACTGCTAGATTTAGTTGATGTAATAATTGTACGTTCATTTTGTATATTACTATTAGAATTTGAACTAACTGTTATTAATGATGCATCATTGTTATTTGTTGTACTAAAGCTTTCTATCTGACTTACTACTTTTTCAGATAAAACATCATTGTTTTGTTGAGTTATTGTATCTGTTTGTATTTCAACTTGTTCTATATTATCTGTTTGTACTACTGTTGTGTCATTAACACTTCCACCTAAATCTGTTGCACTTATTGTCCCACTTAATAAAAGGACTGTTAGTATGATACATAATGAAAATATTTTTAATTTCATTATATCATCCCAAATTTTTATTCTCAATATTAATTATTTTTAAAGTTAATTTTATTTTTATTTAATTTTATTTATTTGTATCCAATATTTAAATAATAATTAAATTATTTAGATAAAAAATACAATATAATTTATTTATTTATTATATAATAAACTATTCGTATTTTTGAATGTTCATCAAAATTTAATTTTTAAGATAATTTATTCTTTAATTAAGAAATAAAGACTTTTCCAAAGTTATTTATTTAATAATTTGACTTTTATTATTCGATCTTTTTTTAATAAAAAAAAAACAATTTCCAAAAATCATTAAAAAAAGGAAAAAAGAAAAAACAATCCAAAAAACAAGATTAAACCTAAAAAAAGAATACTAAAAAAATAATAAAAATCATCACCAATAAATTCTAGAAAAATTGAAAAATTCAAAAAAAGTTTATACTTGAAAAATTTTTTAATAAACTAAAAACTAGTAATTATGTAATAATACACATCCAAAGTTAAACAATAATATTTATCATTTTAAATAAAATAATTAAAAATTATATATTGAAACTATTCTTAAATTTAATGTACCATATCTTCCATACAATTTTTTAATGTTTAGATTTTATAAAAAAAATAGCAATTATTTGATTACAATATTTATAAGAAGTTAATTAGCATTAAATAAAAAAAGTAAAAAACATTTAGTTTTTTCATAACAATATTTTTCATATTCAAAAAAAAAAGAAAAAAAGGAGGAAAAGTTTAAATTAAAACAACTGATGTTTGATTATCCATAACAAAGTTATCATCATATGTGTATACAATATCACTTGAAGCTGTTGCTTTTGTTAAAGTTAATGTTGCATTAGTTGTTGATGATTCACATGTATTTGAACCAGAGTATTTAGCAGTTATGGTATAATTTTTAGCTGAGTAATTTGATGGTATAAGATAGTTTAATGTTGCTTTATTTCCTGTTACATTTGCTGTTCCTATTGTTTTACCATTAAGTTTAAATACTACTTTTCCATTGTTAATTACATCTTTAACAAGATCAGAAACTGTTGCTGTAAATGCTACTGTTTTTCCAGCTTGAGATACAATATCTTTAGTTACAATACTTGTTTCTTGTTTACCTAAAGTAAGTATTGCTTCATCACTTGAAGATTCATATTTGTTATTTCCACCATATTTAACAGTTATTATATAGTTTTTCATTGCATAATTTGATGGAATTACATAATTAAATGTTACTATTCCATTTTTCACTTGTCCGTATCCTATTGTATTTCCATTTAATTTAAATGCTACTTTTCCACTAGCTACTAAATTACCGTTTTCATCAGTGACAATTGCACTAAATGTTACATTTTTACCAGCACAAGATACTATATTATCTGCACTTACAATTGTACTTATTTTATTTGATGGTAAATTATTTTTAACTATATTTCCAGTAGTTGCATTTACTGAACTATCACCTTTTAATTCTTTAGCTACAAGATAGTTATCAGTTATGTTATTATTTACCCCATTAACATCTACAGTATATTTTGCTTTAGTAACTATATCATTATTAGTTACAACTGTATTGTTTGATTTAAGTAATATAATACCTATATTTGTAGCTTTAATTTCATCGAAATCATTAGTTACAACATATGTAGCATTTCCATTAGCTTGAACATCATTTGAATCTATTACAGTATTTGCAATTTCATATCCGATTATACCCATAGTATAATCACCATTTGCTATTATAGAATTATTATTTACAACTCCATTAATACTTAATAATTCAATTCCTCTTGCTATTTTTGAATCTACGTTAACATCATTATTTGAAATAATAACATCTGTATTAGCTCCTTTACCATCTACATATACACCATATGTAAAGTTTGTTGCTAAAGCTTCAACAGTATTATTTAAAATAGTTACTTGACTATCTTCTTTAACACCATTAATAAATGCTTGTATAGCATTTGCATATACTACTCCAATAGATGATATATCATTTTCTATAATTTTATTGCTACCTTTTTCTATGTCTATACCATAAACATAGTTTTTACCAATACTACTAATTTTATTAGAGGATATTGTATTATTATCTCCTTTTATGATTACTGCTTCAATAGTTGAATATTTTCCTAATTCATTATTACTTATAACACTAATATCATTGTTTAATAATAAGTTTTCATTTCCAGTTATCCATACTGCTGATGTATTAACAGAAATTGGTTTAAATTCTTCATCATAAACTACATTACATTCAGGACCAGTTACTTTTATTTCATTAGAATCCATAGTATTTTTATCAGATCCAGAAATAATAATACCACGAGTAGTGATATTTCCTGTATTAGTTACAAATATTTTATTCATATTAATAATATTACCTGTTGAACCAGTGTATAATCCAATACCCACATTATCAATAACATCATAACTAGAAATTACTTTTTCACTATTACTTATTATATTAATTGTATTATCGTTTATAGTATTATCATCTGCATTTGATCCAACAATACCTAATCCAAATTCAGAAGGTGAATTTTTTGAACCAATTGAAATAATATTACTTGTAACTTCAGTATTATCTGCACCATATAATTCAATTCCATAACTTATATTAGCATTTATATTAATAAGGTTATCAGATAATGTATTATTTGAAGCTGTTAATTTACTATTATCAGTTATGTATATTCCATATCCTATATTTCCAGTACTTTTTATTGAGTTATCTTTAACAATATTGTTTTCTGATTCAATAATTTGTATACCTTCTGCTACTTTAGAAATAGTATCAATTACATTACCAGTTATTATATTATCATTAGATCCTATATTTAATGTTATACCGTAACCATAATTAAATCCACTAGTTGAAATATAATTATTTGTTATTTGGTTTTCAGCACCATTAATACAAATAGATTCTATAGTTGAATAATTACCACGTATAGCATTTGAAATTGTATTTATACTATTATCATATATAATATTCTTATTTGAAGAATCTATAGTTATTGCTGTTGTATTTACAGGACTTGGATTATAATTTTCATCATAAATTATATCACATTCAGGACCAGATACTGTTATTACATTAGATGCAATTATATTATTTTCAGATTTAGAAATAATAACTCCACGAGTAGTACCTATTCCAAAGTTATTTACAGTTATAACATTATTAGCTACAGTGTTATCAGAGGAATTCTGATATAATCCTATACCTAGATTATCAACAATATCTAAATTAGATTTAAGACCAGCACCATTACTTATAACAGTTATAATATTTGTATTAACAGTTGTATTTTGAACATTTGATCCTATAATTCCTAGCCCATAGTTATTTGTATAACCAGAACCTAAAATGTTTATCATATTATTTCTTATTTCTATGTTTTTAGTACCGTATAATTCAATACCGTATCCTATTTCACTATTTACATATATACTATTATCAGATATAGTTACATCTTCAGTTTTTTGGGTTTTTCCATTATCTGTTACATATATTCCATAACCTGTTTTTGCATTAACAAATATTTGGTTACCAGTTAATACGTTGTCATTTGCTAAGATAATTTCTATACCTTCTGATACTTTATTTGCATTGGTAGTTATTTTATTTCTGGAAATTGTGTTATCAGTTGCATTTGAGTTAACAACTACACCATAAACATAATTAGTTCCAGTTGTTGTAATATCATTTGCATCTATTGTATTTCCATTACCATTTACATCAATACTTTCAATTGTTGAATAAGTTTGATATACAGTATTAGATTTTGTATTTATTGTATTTTTAGTAACTTCATTATTATTTGATGAATCTAAGTATAATGCTGTTGTGTTTACAGGACTTGGATTATAGTTTTCATCATATATAATGTTACATTCAGGACCAGTTACAGTTATAGTATTTGAAGTAATTGTATTATTATCGGAGTTACTTAAATGAATTCCTTTTGTTGTTGTTCTTCCAGTGTTTGTTACTTCAATTGTATTAGAAAGTATTTTATTTCCTATTGAATTATGATAAAATCCTATACCAACATTATCAGGTGTTATTGCATCTGAAATTTTAGTTGCAGTTGCTCCTGTTCCTGTTGTACTTATTTCATTATTTCTTACTGTATTATTATCTGATCCATATCCTACAATACCTAATGCAAATTTACCATTTGCTATTACAGCATTATTAGTTATTGTGTTTAAATCAGATTGATATAATTCAATACCATATGCATTTTCTGCTGTTGCATAAATTACATTTGCAGTTATAGTATTAAGTTTTGAAGGACCCATACCCATTGCTGAAACAATAGCACCATATGATGCAACAGTTCCATTTGCAGTTACAACATTATTATTTACTTTGTTTCCAGTTGAAGCAATATTTAATCCTGTTGCTTGTTCTTCATCAGCAAACACTAAAACTACATTATTTGATACTGTATTATTAGCACTCATATAACGTACATCTACACCATATGCATAAGAATGTCCAACAACAGTTAATACGTTGTTTGAAAATGTATTATTAGTTCCATCTATAGTTATACCATCAATACTATCCCATGAACCAGAAATATTATTATAAAGTACATTAATTACATTAGCTTTAATTACATTATTTGTTGAATCAACATCTACATATATTGATGTTGTATTTAATACTGAAGGTTCATAATATTCATTATAAGCTATATTTGCTGAAGGTCCTTTAACATTTATTAGAGAATTAATTATTTGGTTATTATGGGAGTCTATAATGTGAATACCGTGAGCTATACTTGTTGATTGTGTGTTTTCTTGATTTAAAGTTATTTCATTGATTAAAATATTACTTGTATTATTTAATACTATTACATCATCCACATAATTATAATCGTTTATTTCTATATTACTTAATTCAGAATTATCTGAACCTTTATTAAATATGAAACTTCCATTATTTATTATTGCGGATACATTTCCACTTGTTATTGAAACTGGTATGTTTATTATAAAGTTTTTATTTGTGAAATTACCTTCATAGTATAATGTTGAATATGCTGTAATATTATTTCTTATTGTTGAATTTTCATCAAAGAAACTAGAATAAGTTGCATCAGTTACAATGTAAGAAATAGTACTACCTATATTTCCTTTTACAGTATTATTTGCTATTCCACTTACTGCATTGTTACCTTTTTTATCTTTTGCTACAAGAATATTATTTGTTACTGTATTTCCTGTTGAAGTAAGAGTTACTGCATATTCATTTTCTGAATTTACAATATTATTTGTAAATATTACTTCAGGAGAAGTTATTGATACTGTTCCATTTTGAATTATATTACTATAAGCAGTTACGTTTCCAGCTAATGTTAATGAATTTTTAATTGTATTTGAATATGCTGTTACACCTGTTGATAATCTCATAGATGTTGCATTATTATTATAAACTAATCCATTCATTCCAGCAATACTTCCATTTACATCATTATCATAAATATTAATATTTGATCCAGATCCACCATATGCAAATGCAATTCCTGTAGCTGAACCATTAATTTTATTTCCTGATATAGTATGGTTATTTCCACATAAAACTACTGATTGACACCATCCACCAGGATAAGCTAATACAGTATTGTTTATTATATTAATATTATTTGCTACTCCCCCAACAAAACTTCCAGTACTATATGGTGATAAATATAAAACATTAGCAGCACTGTTAGGATTTGTTGCAATAGTATTATTTAATAAAGTTACATTATTTGTATTACCTACAACTAATGTTGAACTTGCACATCCAATAATTACATTATTTTCGAATAAAGAATTGGTTGTTCCTTGATCTATTCCTAATGGAACAACTCCACGAGCAGTTCCTGTATAATTTGAGTAACAGTTTGTTACAGTTATATCAGATACATTTGATACATGTATAACACAATTATCACCTGTTGAACTGTTTCCTGCTACTGTTCTGTATAAATCTATATTTGAAACATTTGTTCCATCTGCTCCTGCTATTAAATTAATTGAACCATTTAATATTGTGGTTTGTCCTTTAACAGAAGTCATATTAATAGGTATATTTATTGTAAAACCTACATCTTTAAATTCCCCATTTAAGTTAAGTACATCCCCAGATTTTACAACATCAGTTTTTATTTTAGTATCATTACCAAAATAAGTTGAATATGTTGATGGTGTTACCTGATATGAACTTGATGCAGATTTAACACTATTTGATGAAATATCTGAAGATATTTCTTTATTATTTGTTTTTGTTATTGTCTTTGTATTTTGTACTTGTGTTTGTACATTTTTTACTTCGTTTATATTACTTTTTACAGAATCTGTTTGTGCAGAATCTGATACTATGTTTGAATTATCTTCCAATGTAGTACTTAAACTACTATCACTTAAAGTAGTATTTAAACTAGTATCATCTGTTGCTGATACAACAGTTGATCCAATTACTACTAATAATAGTAAACAAATACTAAAAAGGAAAAATTTATTTTTTTTTATCATATGCTTTTAAATTCCTTTTTAAAATTTTAAATTTTGTAATAATAAAAATTACAATATTTAATGGTGAAATTACGTTCAAGAAGTATTAAAAAATTAAAAAAAAAACTCCAAAATTTTAAACTTTTGAACATGAATAAAAGTTTGTTTTCATATAATATATATTTTATTATTTTTAAATTAAACTTGTTTAATCAAATATATAACTAAACTAATCATAAAATTTAGAATTAATTAAATTTTGATCGAATCATTAAAACCAAGAAAATAAAATAAAAACAGATATTTTGATAAAGAATAATTAACAGACATTACACTTAAAAAAAATAAAAAAAAGAAAAATTATTTAGATACAGCTAATGTTGAATTAAATGTCGCATTTCTACATTGACTATT
>JAUNXU010000077.1 GCA_030539615.1 Methanobacteriaceae archaeon
ATAAAAGAAGAAACATCACAAAAAATTATACAAGAAAAAATTGAATATCTAGAAAATAATGATCTATTTGATAATAATTGGTATTTGGAAAATAATCCTGAATTAAAGGATAATATATCTCCTATACAAAGTTTTTTAGAAGGAAATAATAAATCAGATCCTACACCAACTTTCTCATTAGAAAAATATAGGAAAAATAATAAAAACATACCAATTAATCAAAATACATATATGTATTATTTGAAAGAAGGAATAAAAAATAGGGATATTACTTTTCCTTCAACACAATACAATGAATCATTTACGCCAAGAATATATTCTCAAAAACAAATAAAAAACATATTAAAAGCATTAAACACTAAAATATCTATAATAATACCAGTATATAATGCTTTATCTCAAACTAAAGAATGTGTAGAATCTGTATTAAAATATACAAAAGTACCTTATGAAATTATAATAATAAATGACAATAGTCCTGATGAAGAAGTAAAACCTTATTTGGATACTTTAGAAAAACAATATACTCAAATAAAAGTTATACATAATAAAGTTAATCATGGTTTTGTTAAAAATGTTAATATAGGGATAAAAAATACAGAAAATGATATAATTTTATTAAATAGTGATACAAAAGTTACTCCAAAATGGATACAAAAACTTATAATTTCCGCATACACTTCATCTTTAATTGGAACTGTAACACCTTTATCAAATGCAGCAGGAGCTTATAGTGTACCATATATTGGTAAGAATAATCCTATTCCAAGTATTGGTTTAAATAATATGGCATTGTTGGTAGAAAAAATATCTCTTAAAATAAATATAGAAGTACCTACTGGAAATGGTTTTTGTTTATATATTAAAAGGGATACAATTAATGATACTGGATTATTTGATGCAAAAACTTTTGAAAAAGGATATGGTGAAGAAAATGATTTTTGTATGAGGGCAACAAAACATTCTTGGACCCATGTAATTGATGAAACAACTTATATTTATCATGAAGGTGGTGGATCCTTTAACAAAAAGAAAAAAGAATTAGAAATTGCACATAAAAAAATATTAGATCAGTTATATCCTGATTATGATAGATTAATACAAAAATTCATAACTCATCCTACATATACAATGATTCGACAAAACATACAAAAAAACCTTAAAAAACAAGAAAATACACCAGCACATCTATATAATCTATTATATATTATACATGAAGGAATAGGTGGTTCATTACATTTTACTAATGATTTAATAAAAGAAGTATCTAAGCATTATAATTGTTATATTTTACTTTCAGATTCAAATAAAATCACTTTAAAAAAATATGAAAAAGATCACTTTGAACAAATATACCAATGGAAATTAGAAAATAAATGGAACATAGAAAAATTCCATGATAAACAATATGAAACCATATATTTTAATGTAATACAAGGATTAAATATAGACTTAATACATGTACAACATTTAATAAAACATTCATATGATATAGTAAACATAGCTAATATATTAAAAATACCAATAGTATTATCAATACATGATTTTTATTATATATGTCCATCATTTAACTTACTTGATGAAAATAACAAATATTGTAATGGAAAATGTAATAACAATAATAAACAATGTACAATACCTATTGGAGCAATGCAAAATGTACCTATATTAAAAGAATATAACATTAAATGGCAACAAGAAAATCAAAAACTATTAGAAATGGTAAATACTATAATATGTCCATCAAACAATACAAAAGAATTATACTTAGAAAAATATCCTGAAATAGAAAATAAAATAAGAACCATACCTCATGGACAAGAATTTGCTAAAAAAGAAGAAATAAATACCAAACTAGAAAAGAATAATATTAAAATACTTATACCTGGAAATATAGGAATTTCTAAAGGAAGTTACTTTATAAAAGAACTTAAAAAACAAGATACAAAAAATATACTAGAATTACATTTCATAGGTGAAGTTCATGAAAGTATTCATGATAAAAAATATGGTATAATTCATGGAGCATTTAAAAGAGACGATTTTAATAAACTAGTAAAAGAAATAAATCCTTCATTTATAGGAATATTTTCAATATGGCCTGAAACATTTTGTTATACATTATCAGAAGCATGGAATGCACAAATACCTGTAATAACTGTAAAATTAGGTGCTATTGGTGATAGAGTAAATGAAAATATTACAGGATACTTTATAGATTATACAAATCCTAAAAAAGCTTACAATCAAATACTTGAAATTGCAAAAGATCCATCTTGTTACAATAAAATAAAAGAAAATATAAAAAATATTAAATTAAAAACATTAAAAGAAATGGATGAAGAATATTTAGAATTATATAATCAATTATTAAAATAAAAAGTGGAATACTTTACTCTTTATTATCCATATCCCACGAAAATTTATTATAACCTAATTCTTTCATTTTATTTTCATCCCACTGATTTTTATTGAATAATAAATCAAATGATTCATTATCAGAATTTTGTAAATCTGCTGTTGATTTTTGTAATTTATGATAAACAATAGATTCAGAAACATGAAAAATATCTAAATTCATAACTTCTCTTACATAATTACAAAAAATCATATCTGATCTATAATGTCTTCCAAGTTCAGCATCTAAACCAATAGAATTGTCATATACATCTCGTTTAATATATACACAGAAAAATGGTGCAAAATTTAACTTAGTATATTTTCCATTACTAAACAATGGTAGATCAATAATATTTTTATGATGATTAGATATATTAACATCACAGGATTGTTTTTCATTAGCAAATGGGACATGTAACTTAATAGTATTAGTATTAGCAGGTAATACTTGTTGTGGAACAGTAATTGCACAATTTGGTAATTTATATGCTGCATCTTGTAACAATTCTATTGAATTAGGTGTTATGATAGCATCATTATTTAATAATACAATATCATTACCTGGTTTACTAATATTAATTCCTTGCATAACAGCATAAGTAAATCCATAATTAAATTTATTTAATATTAATTTTATAATATTCTTCTTTTTAAGATCTTTTAAATAATTGGTTACATCAGTACTAGAATTATTATCTACAATTATAATTTCAATCCAATCTAGATTTAAATTAGTAATAGAATTTACACACTCTTTAAGATCAGATAATGATTCATAACTAGGTATTATTATACTTACATTATGATCTATATTTATATTATATGATATTTTCTTCAATCTTTTTTCATGTTTATTTCTAACAATATCTAAATATTTAGCATAACTAGTATTATTTGATAATGAATTATCTGCTATATCATAATAATAATTGGATAATATTGTAGGAATACCATAAGTTGTAGCATGAGTAGTATAATTTAATATAAGATCCCAATCAACAAAACGTTTTAATGAAGTATCAAATCCACCTAATTTATCATATACTTCTTTTGTATGACAAAATGCATTAAGATCAATATAGTTATTATTTTTAACTAATCCTTTATTTAATGCTCCAAAACGTATAAATTTAGGTGTTGTATCCTTTCCTTCATAAATTATTTGTCCAGAATATAATACTTCAGCATCAGATAATAAATTAAAAGCTCCAACCATACAAGACACATATCTTTCATCCCAAGTATTATCTGAATCAAGATACATTATATATTTTCCTTTAACCATATTTAATGCAGTATTACGTGCTTGTGATGCTCCTTGACAATGATCATGATATTTTATTTTTATTCTAGGATCATCTTGATTTTTTAATAATTGTATTGTTCCATCAGAACTTCCATCATCAACAATTATTAATTCAATATTATTATATGTTTGATTTAAAACTGAATCAATTGATCTTTGTACAAGATTTACACGATTATATACAGGCATTATAATAGATACTAATGGTTTATTATTAGGAACTTGTTTTAATAAATATTTTGATATATTATTCATTACAGAGAAAATTTTCTTATCTTGTTGAGTAAATGGTGTATGTGTTATTGGAGAAGTTAATGAATTTGAAAGATATCTTGAGAAATTATTTTCATAATTAAATGTTGTCCATGTTCTTTCTGCAGAATCTAAAATTTTTCCTGTTTCATTATCTAATAATTGAATATAATGTTTGGTTCCTGTAATAAATTTTTTAGGAACTTTAAATTCAAATGCATGTTCTCCATTATTTATATTATTATTTTTAAGATCGGATCTATATTTATCAGCTATTATAGTATGTTTTTCACCATCTATTATTATTGCTGCAGTTCGTGGTTGTTTGTTATCAATTTTAGCAACCCAACCCAAGATCATATTAGCTCCATCACTTGATTGTAAATTTCCACGTATATCTTTAATATCCTCATTAAATCCTGTTTTAACTTGTTGTGTTGATTTTGTTGTTATTTTTCTGTTTTCATTTATACCATATAATATATAATGGACTAATGGATTTAAATTTGATTTTTGAACATCTTTATAATAATCCATATAATACTGGCCATCAAATATCCTATTAGGATTTTGTCCTTCTTTGTAACCATATATTATATAATGAGTTACTGGATCCATACCGTCTAATCTTAATTTATTATTTCGTCTAAGGTAATATCCTATATCTAATAAATTGTCTTTTTTTATTTTATTATATCCTTTAATACTTAATAAAGCATTTTTAATTCCACCTAATTGTTTAAAGTGTAATAATAAATTTATAGGATATAATTTTCCAATTAATCTACTTTTTAAAGATCTATGATGATTTTGAAAATATTGTGATTCATAGATGCATTCTTGATTCTTATTTAATTCATTTAATATACGTTTGTCTGTTTTTGGTTTATGATTAGCTATTTTAATTGATTTTTGACATAATATATTATTATTTTCAAAATCAACAACTGTTAGTTCATGTGTTTGTCCATTTTGGTACTTTAATGGGATTATTAATTTAAATTTTCCTGTTGTTTGGTTAATATTTGAAATATATTCTTCTTCATCTAAATATATTTGAATATTCTTAGGTAATTCTATTTTAGGTAGTATAGAACCAATTATAGTATCTTGTTTATTATATGTTATTAAGCATTGTCTATTATTTCTTGATTGAACTAGTTTTTTATAATCATTTAATTTTTCTAATTCATCTTCTAATTCTTGAATCTTATTTTGAGTTTCAATAGTTTTTTCAATAATTCGTATTTGTTTTTTAAGAGGATCTTCTTTTTCAATTAATGGTTCAATAATATTTTGATCTTTTTCATCTATAAGAATACCTGTATTTTTAAGTTTTCCTATGGAAATTAATTTATAACTATTTGAAGATTCATTTATAAAATCGTTAATAGCAGTTTTCACACCATTTTTTTCTTGATATTCTAAAGGAATAATATTTTTATCAAAGTATTGATCTTTTGTTAAATGAATATTTTTTATTATTGTTATAGGGAATTTTTGATTTTCTTTTTCAATAATTTTTAACTGTGTATATGTAGTATACCAATTAGGATCTTCATCAAGTATAACTATATCATAATCTGTTAATTGTGATAATTTACTTATACCATATTCTTGGTATTGTATTAAATTATCTTGTTTAATAATATCAGTTTCTTCAGGATTTATTAATATAACGGTTATATTTTTTTTATCAGCATATTTTAATAGTTTTTCAGGGGTTTTTCTTGTGGCTATAACTATCCTCTTTGATTCTTCTAAATCTAATATTTTTTCTAGAATACTATTATTATTTTTATCCATATTAACCCCCACCTCTTTTTTTTTATTGTAATTCTTTTGCAATAACTTCAGTATCTTCCATAAGTTCTTTTTCATTAATAGTTGTTAATTCTTTATTTTCTAATAATATTTCTCCATTACATATTACAGAATCAGTATTGGTAGCAATTGATGCATAAATAATATTTGATAAACTATTATTATCTGGTGTCATATTAATGGTATTATTATCAACTAATATTAAGTCTGCTTTATAATTTTCATCTATTCTTCCAGCATTAATACCTAATGCTTTAGCACCATTTATTGTTGCCATATTCAATGTTTCTTGTGCAGTTAATACTTCTGGATTATAATTATGAACTTTTTGTAATAATGTGGTAAGTTTCATTTCTTTAAACATATCTAAATTATTATTAGATGCACAACCATCAGTTCCAATACAGACATTAATTCCATTTTCTAAATACTCTTTTATAGGTGCAATTCCTGATGCTAATTTCATGTTACTTGAAGGATTATGGGATATTGATGTTTTAGTTTTCTTTATGATTTGAATATCATTATCTGTTGCCCAAACACCATGAGCAGCAATAGTATTTTCTCCAAGTATACCTATTTCATTTAAATATTCAAATGGAGTTTGATTTCTTTCTTTTTTAAGATCATCAACTTCTTTTTGGGTTTCAGCTACATGTATATGGGTTTTTATATTATATTTGTTAGCAAGTTTTACAGTTTCTTCAAGTAATTCTTGAGAACAAGTATAAGGGGAATGAGGTCCAAGAGCAACTTGTAATCTACCATCAGAACTATTATGATAATCTTTTATTAATTTTTTACTTATATTTAATTCTTTTTTCTTTTTTTCTTCATCAAATAAATCAATCATACCATATGATATTAATCCTCTAATTCCTGTTTCTTTAGTAGCTTTAGCTGTTTGATCCATATGGAAATACATATCATTATAACAGGTTGTTCCAGTTTTTATCATTTCAGCAATAGCTAATTTAGAACCAATATAACATAATTCATCAGTTAATTTAGCTTCTTTCGGCCAAATATAATCATTTAACCAAGTATCTAATTTTAAATCATCACCAACACCTCTTAGTAATGTCATTGCTAAATGTGAATGGGTATTTATAAGTCCTGGTAAAACAATTTTATTTTCAGCATTTATCACTTTATCTGTATCATTTACTGAAATATTTGGGTTAACTTCTTTTATTTTATCATTTTCTATTAATATTGATCCTTTATTTATAGAACCATTAAGAATTTTGGCATCTTTAATTAGTATTGTTTTATTTTCTGTTATTTTAATCAATTCCTTTATTATAAATATCTATTATGTATCTATTTTTATATTTAATAATTATTAAACATATTGTAAAATAAGA
>JAUNXU010000078.1 GCA_030539615.1 Methanobacteriaceae archaeon
AATATTTTCTTTATTCTCTGCTTTTTCATCATCTACTTCTTTATTTTCATTTTCAATTTGGTCTAAATCATCTTGTGTTACTTCATTTGTCTTTTCAATATTAGTTTCATTATCTTCTTTTTTAGGTAAATCGAATAATTTGGTAAATATTTTTTTTTCAAAAGATTTCAAAGAAAGAAATAAGTTTAAATTTAACTTTTTATCAAATAGTAATTCTAATTTTAATATTAAATATTTTATTTTAATACTACCTGATAGTTCAATTCCTTTATTTTTAAAGTTTAAATATATATGAACTGGTTCAGAAATAGTTATAAAAAATATTAAAAGTAAAATAAGCAAAATGAAGATAATTATTTTTATCATTAACTGTTTCCTATACTTGAATTATTTAAAAGATTTATCATATGGTGCTAGTTAATATTTTTTTAAAATAAAAAATTCTAAAAAAATATAAAACTTTTTACAAAATAATTTTAATTATTATTCTTCCTTAATTTTAGTTTTAATTTCTTCAATATCTGGTTCAACTTCAGGTGTAGATGAATTTTTAGAACCTTTAATTCCAGAAACAACTTTATCAACAGTCTGTGTAAGATCACCAATTATTTCAGATACGGATACAGAACCATTAAGTGATAATACAGACACACCTTCTGAACCTTCAATATTTTTACTAATAACAATTAATGCTATAGGTTCTATTGATCCTCCACCACCAACACCACCAACTTCATTATCAGTAACGTCTTTTTTATTTTTACCAGCACCTACTCCAAAACCTATAGCTGTTTTAGTTACAGGTATAATAACTTTATTTTTAGTTTCAATTTTAGAACCAATAACACTATCAGCATTAATTAATTCTCGTATTTCTGTTATAGCAGTTTTTATTGATGTTTCTAATTCCATTTTCTTTCAGATCCTATAGATTTTTTTTAATTTTTTTCTTATTAAAAATAATATATGTGTTTTATATCTTTTATAATTATTAACTATTTTTTTCTTATTTTATTAAAATAGTTAAGTATAAATAGTAGTAAACCTATACTGTTATATAGTGTTTTATTTCTGGGCCGGTGGTCTAGGGGCATGATACCTCCTTGACATGGAGGTGATCACGAGTTCAAATCTCGTTCGGCCCACTAATTAAATAAGATGCCGTGATAGTTCAGTTGGGAGAACGCCAGACTGAAGATCTGGATGTCGCTGGTTCAAGTCCGGCTCACGGCACTAATAATATTCTTTTTAAATTCATTAAATACTATAATTACAATTCTACTTATTATAATGCTATTTTTTTATTATTTACATGGTTTTACCTGAAATAATGTTATATCTTTATTTAATATTATTTTTACTAATAAATAATTAGTAGTTAACTATTTGGTGAAATAGTAATTTTAAAGATTAAAATTAAGAAAATTAAAAAGAATAAATTTTATTATTGTTTTCTTGAATCATAAACTATTTTTTTATCTCCTAAAACTTTACCATAATATTCATCTAGTTTAATATTATCTTTTAAAGATATGAAGACACCTATATTTTCATAAACATCTTCTAGTTTGATATTAGAATTTTTATAGGGGTGTTTATTTTCATCATAATGATGTTGATTAGGAATTGTTTCTAAAGCAATTATATTATTATCAGCACTAGAAAGAATAGGTCTTGATTTAAAAATAATGAATTCATTAATAGTGCATTCTATTTTTTTAGGATTAAGCATTTTAAAGAAGTCATAACTAGTTAATAAATTTCTATGGCTTGTCCAATCAGAATAAAAAGTTTTTAAACCTTTTTCAAAAAGATATACATCTTTATCTGAATTTGGTTGATTAATAAATATAAAATCACTAGTTATTTTATAAGCAGTCTCAAGCACTTTTTTAGTATCAAGAACCCCCCCCCCAAATGTTCTAAAAAATGGATGCATGTTGTAAACTTAAATTGTTTTCTTAGTTCTGTATAATCTTTTAACTCTAAAATGTCCATACATAATCCAATATGGCCTTGATCTTTAATTTCTTTTTTTAGATTTTTTATTTTTTCAGGATCAATATCAATACCGATTCCTTTATTTCCGTTAAACTTATTAACACCATAGTTTAAACTGTTACCATTACTACAACCAAAATCAATAAAATCATAATTATTGATATTAAATTTATCTAAATTCACAATATTCACCTTTTTTATAAAATATTTATAAATTATTAAATTATTTTTTTTTACTTTTATGAAGATTTGTTAATAACATTTTTTTAATTTTATTTATCTAATTTTTAAAACCTTTAATTTCTTTACTTAACTAAATAATTGATTTAATATTATATTAAATTCTAAAAAAACAATATTAAAATAAAAAAGCTGGTTAAATAAAAAAGATAACAATTTTAAAATTAAAAAAATATAAAAAAAAGTATTGTAATATTATATCATTTTTTTACTTAGTTTTTTAATAAGTAAACTACCTATAATACCACCAAATCCACTAACAGCACCAAATAATATTAAACCACCTAATGCAATCATAATATTTGAACTAATAATACCACAAGAAGCACCAACAAACATACCTATAAGAGCTGATATTAAGAAGCTTTGTTTATAATTACTTTTGGGTATGACAAATATGGATAATATTCCTGCAATAAATAAAGATAAAAATACTACAATTGATAAAGGAACAAAATGTGCTTGAATTAATTCCATATTTACACTTGTAACTTCTCCTAAAACAAGATTTATTCCTAAAATAGTTAAGAATATAAAATCTGTTATACCAATAATTAAAGATAATAATATATTACCAATTCGATTTGGTTTTTTAGAATTTAATTTAGTATTGTTACTATTATTTACACTAATTTTTTGCATAGCTACATTGAAATTATTAATACTATTTTCATCATAATGTAACATAAACTGGGAATTTCCACAGTATAAACACGTACCAGTTTCACGTGGATTTTTAGATTTACATGCAGTACATATTTTATCGTATGTTATTTTAGGCATTTCAATATTATTTAAAATAAATTGTAATTCTCTTTTATTCCCTGCAAATTCTAATATTCCACCACAATTTTCGCATTTATCAAATGATAATGGATTTTCAGCAGATATTACATGAAATTTTTTACATTTACGACATGCAAGGTAACTCATTTTAATCATTTCTCACTTTTATTTTTTTTATAAATTATTTTTTTTTTCATTTAATAGTTATTTGTTTTGAAGTATTTATATAAATAAGTTTTAAATTTTTAATTAATTTTCTTTGATAACAAGTATGTGCTTTTATAATCAACAATTTCAACATTTATAAAAGAACCTATGGTAGCATTATCAACAATAACATTCTTATATGAATTATTATATCCAACATAGCCACCTTTTTTACCTTTATCAATAATTAATATTTTTTGTTTAGTATTAAGATATTTCTCATTACAATCAAACATAACTTTATTTTTTACTTCATTTAATCTATGAGTACGGTCTTTCATAACTTCATAAGAAACAGATTTAAGATCAGATGAAATAGCTCCAGGTCTATGCATATATTTAGAAACATGAATAATATCAAATTTAACTTCTTCTAATAATTTTAAAGTTTCTTGAAAATCTTCTTCAGTTTCTGTAGGATAACCTACAATAATATCTGTAGCAATAGAAATTTCAGGAATATTTTTTCTAAAGTTAGATATTAGTTTTTTATAATCATCAATAGAATGTTGTCTATTCATTTCTTTTAAAACTTTATCACTACCTGTTTGAATTGGTAAATGAACAAAATTATAAAGATTTTCATGATTTTTAAAAGCATCTATTACTTGATCTTGTATTGGAATAATATTTTTAGGATGCATCATACCAATACGAACACGATATTTTCCATCTAATTGTCCAAGTTCATTTAATAAATTACTAAATGATTGATTATTTTCTTTACCATAACAAGCTGTATCTTGAGCAGTTATATCAATTTCTTTACATCCACTATTAATAGCATTTTGAGCTTCTTTAATTATTAAATTACTAGGATAACTATACAATTTTCCACGAGCAAGACGTGTACAACAAAAAGTACAATTACCAGTACATCCTTCACAAATTTGAATAATATGTATCAAAGGATTAGATCTGATTTTTGGTTGACAAACTTTAATATCATCGGTTCGTTTAATATCTTGAATTATTTTATCATGTTCTAAATTTTCAACAATATTTACAATGCTATTTAATTGATGTGGTCCAATCCAACTAGAATTAGGAGCAACTTTTTTAAGCATTTTTCTATCTATTTCAACCATGCATCCAGCAATTATAAGTTTTTTATCAGAATATTCTTTTTGAAACTTTCTAATCTTAGTAATCATCTTTTGTTCAGTGGGTTGTTTAACATAACATGTGTTTAATATAATAATATCTGATTCTTCAATATTATCAACAATTTTATGTTTTTTATCTACCAATAATCCGGATAAGATTTCTGAATCTGCTTGATTAAATGTACAACCATGTGTTTCAATATAAATATTCATAAAAATATTCAACCTCTTTTAACTAAAAATGGTGTTAAATCATATTTTGCTTTACGTTTATCTTTTTCACTTAATAATTTACCATATACTCTTTTTATAACATTAGCATATGCAAAACCTTTTTTCATATTTCGTTCTAAACTTTTAATAGCATACACTTCAAATTTTCTATCTCTTATTTGAGTTATATCTCCAATAGCTATTCTAAAATCATGTTTAAGTTCTGCTTTATAAGGATATACTGTTCCATGATTATCTATGGATATTCCAATTCTTGATGGAGTTTCTAATGATTTTGCCCAAATGGTATTTATATCAACTACTGGACATTGAACTTTTCTTACTCCTAATTTATCTTCTATTGATGTTACTTCTACATTGTTATCATTAACATAAAGTATTGTACCAATTTCTAAATATTCATCAGAACTTAAATTAATAAATGATTTCCAAGAATTTTCGTATTCACTTACTACAACTCTAGTTTTTATTATTTCTGGTATTTCTATGGTTATTTTTTCTTTAAATATGATTCCACAATTTTTACACTGAAGTAATAATTCTTTTTTCTTTTTTCCTTTTGATTTTAATATTTCGATATCTTCCCATTCACATTCAGGACATTGCATAATTTATTCTCCTTTATTTTTTAAATATTGTTTAATTAATCCACCATCTTCAAGCATTTTTTTCATAAATGGATCTAAGGGATTAATATGATCTTCTTCTTTTGTTGTTTCATTGATTATTATTCCATTATCCATATCTATTGATAGTTTATCTCCAGTTTTAACATTTATATCTGATACAATTAATGGTAAACCAATATTCATTGCATTTCTATAAAATATTCTTGCAAATGATTTTGCTATAATTACAGATACTCCAGATGATTGTATAGCAACAGGTGCTTGTTCTCTTGAGGATCCACATCCAAAATTCCATCCACCAACAATGATATCTCCTTTATTTACATTATTAGCAAATTCAGGATCCTCAGCTTCCATTACATGGGATGCTAATTCTAATGGATCAAATGTTCTAAGATACCTACCTGCTATTATAACATCAGTATCTATACAATCTCTAAATTTCCAAACTTTTCCATTTATTTTTTCCATGTTATCGCTTCCTTTTACTAATTTAGTTTAGCACCTTCATTTCTAGCAGTTGTAATTATTGTATGTTGATTAATATCTTTAAGTGTGTCATTTATTGCATGTTTGATTGTTTTTGTATTAGAATCTGTTATTGCAAAACAAGTTGGTCCAAATGAACTCATTCCTGCACAACTTGCACCAGCATTATTCATATTATCAATTAATCTATTAATTATAGGATTTTGTATTTTTCTTTCAATACTTTTAAAACCAACAGATTGTATTTTATTTATTCCTTTGCCAAAAGTATCTAAATCTTCTTCTAATATAGCAGGCATTATATTCATTAATATGGTATGACTTATAATTTCAACAGAATGTAAATCAATTGGAGTATATTTCTTAAATATATTAACTTCTTTTGATCCAGAAGCACCTTCTTCGATTATAGGTGTAGTTACTATTATCTTCCATTCCTTAGGAAAATCATATCTAGCTATAATAGGTGGTGGTGCAGTATCTGAAGCAGATGAAGGTAAAAAACCATTTTTCAAAGATTTTTTATGTCCACCATCAATAATAATACCACCTTTATCAAAAGCTTCTACACCAATACCTGATGTACCGCCTCTTTTTACTATTCTTCCAAGTTCAGAAACAGTAAATCTGTGATTATTAATTTCAGATAATAATTTAGCTACAGATAATGAAATTTGAGTACCAGATCCAAGTCCTAAATGTACAGGATATGATTTTTTTATATTGAATTCGTAATTTTTATTGATACCAATATAATTCAATATTTTTTCAGAAGAATCATAAATCCTTGTAATATATTCATCTTTTATATTCTTACTAGGATTATCTGAAAAATGAATATTTGTATCATTTATTGACTCTTCACATTCAATTATTAATGGTGGTTCTTTTAATGTTATTCCAAGACTACCATCTATACGATTTGTTGATCCATTTAAATCTATTAATGATACATGAAGTCTTGCACTAGTTTCTATTTGCAAAATTATAACAACCTAAAAAAAAGAATGATTTTTATAAATTTTAATTAAATTCTTTTTCCTTTTTATAATATTAATATCTAATATTTAATATTTTATAAAAACTTGTATATTAAATTAACATATTTTGGATTAATGAGATTAACTTAAAAATTTAATATTTTTTTATAGATAATTTTTCTTATTTAATTAGTTTGTATTTTATAATGGGTGTTTATTGTAATTTTATTTAACATAAAAAATGTTTTTCTTATAGATATGAATTAAAATTCATATATAATAATAATTAGTTTTAAAATTATACTAAAAATACCTTAAAATTTAGTTTGTTGGATAAAATATTTAAATATA
>JAUNXU010000079.1 GCA_030539615.1 Methanobacteriaceae archaeon
AGTTATGTTATAATTTTAAATATGTTTTAAATTTTAATTTAAATAGAAAAAAATAAAACAAAATAACTAAAAAATAACCTATTTATAAATATAACAACAAAAAATAAGAATGATAACCTTTTTTTTTTAAATGTAGAATAATAAAACTGAATTATGGAGGAATAAATTACTTAATAAAAAATTAATTTTTAATTAATTTTTAAAAATAATCTTTGTAGAGGAGTGTTTTAAAATTAAAAACAACAAATTATTTATGACTTGTATCATACTAACAATAATATTTATAGGAATCTCATCTGTAAATGCAATAAATACAACAACATCTGAAGATACAATTACAATATCACAGGACACTACTGAAATAAGTAGTAATGTAAAAGACAATTCAATAGCTAATAATGAAAACATTGTTAACATGAATAATACTGTTTCTAATTTAGTAAACAGTAAAGAAAATAAAACTAGTACAATTTCTAATATAAAAAACAATTTAAATAATAATATTCAAACTAAACAAGAAATAACTGATAATACAATACAAGAAAATAATATAAATACTCAATTAAAAAGTGGGATATCTTATAATAATATAATCTATGTAAGTTCTAATGGAACTGGATTGGGAGATACTAAATTAAATCCTACTAATTTAACATATGCAATAAATAATGTAGCTAATGTTAATGATGGAACATGGACAATAATAGCTTTTAATGGAACATATAACTTTAATAGTCAATTAGAAATAACATGCACAAATTTAACAATTAATGGAAGCTCATCTTTATCAACAATATTTGATGGACAAAATAAAACTCGAATGTTTTATTTACATAACCAAAAAGATACTTTAACACTAAATAATATTAATTTTATAAATGGTTATTCAAATATGGGAAATTCTCTTGGTGGTGCAATATATTGTGCAAATGGAAATTTAAATATTAATAATTGTAATTTTAATAACAATAAAGTAACATATAATGGTGCTGGTGGTGCAATAGCATTTTATGATTCAAATTCAACAGTAAATAAGTTAAATATCTATGGATGTAACTTTACAAATAATAAGGGTGGTCATTATGGTGGAGCTTTAAGAATTTATTCAGAAGATGATAGTTATGTATATGAAATAAATATTTTTATTTCTAATTGTAACTTTATAAATAACAGTCTTTCATATATGGGTTCTGATGGAGCTCGTGGTGGTGCAATTAATTTACACAATCTTAAATCTAGAATTACATATTGTAATTTCATAAACAATTATGCAGTAGAATGTGGTGGAGCAATAAGAACAGATTCAGTATTATACTTAGAAAATTGTGTATTTGATAGTAATACAATAAAAACAGGTAATGGAACAGCAATATTTAATAATAATGGAGAAACAATTAAAGGAAAAGGTGCTAGTGATTTATATCTTACTAATTGTACTTTTAAAAATCATGAAAACACAATTGCTAATGGTACTATCTTTAACATGGGGAAAGCTAATATTTACATTTTAGGAATATCCAACTTTATATATAATTCTGCTTTAAATGGTGGTGTAATATTTAATGATGGAGGTAATATAACTATTGGTCAAGGGATAAATTATTTTATATATAATTCTGCTTTAAATGGTGGTGTAATATATAATAATGGTGGTATAATTAATATAAGTAATATTAATGCTACAAATAATAATGTAACAGCTTCTGGAGGATTTATTTATAATCAAGGTGGAAGTATTGCTATTAATAAAAGTTATTTTAAAGGAAATACTGCTACTATTGGTGGTGTAATTTTTAATCGTAATAATTCAACATATAAATTTATAATTGAAAATTCATTATTTGAAAATAATAAAGCAACTAGTACTGGTGGAGTAATAGTAACAATAAGTAAAATTACAACAGATGTATCTTTAATTACAATAAAAAATAGTAATTTTAAAAATAATACAGCAAATTATGGTGGGGTAATAGCTACTAGAGCAGAAGTAAATATTGAAAATTCAAATTTTGATTATAATAGTGCAAATTCTGGTGGTGCAATATATAATAATCTAACAATAACTAAAGTTAAAACAGGTGCATATGATATAAAAGTGGCTGTTAACAATTCAAATTTCACATATAATAAAGCTATATTGGCTGATGGTGGAGCAATATATAATATAGGTGTAGTTCAAATAAATAATTCCTATTTCACAAATAATATGGCAAAAAGAGAAGGTGGAGCAATTTATACTGTAAATCCTGTATATGGCTCTGATTATATTAATAATAGTTATTTAATTAATAACACTGCTGAAATTAGTGGTGGTGTAATATATAATACAGTTGGAGTGTTTACTTTAGAAAATTCAAAATTTATAGAAAATAGTGCTGGTGGTTCTGGAGGAGTTATTCATAATCATAATGGGACATTAATAACTATAAATAATCTTTTTAAAAATAATATAGCAAAAGGTACTGTTGGAAGCAGTGAAATGTTAAATTTATATAATTTAATAGAATCTGGTTATGGTGGAGTAATAATAAATAATTATAATTTAACTAGTAAAAATGATGGTTTTTATAATAATAATGCAAAATTAAGTGGTGGAGCAATATATAATTATGGGGAAATAAATCAAACAAATATATTGGTATCTTTAATTAATGATACATTTGAAGAAAATAAAGCTAATTGTTATGGTGGAGCAATTTTTATAGAAAATAGTACCGATATTGATATAATGGATACTAGCTTTATTAAAAATGGAATTTTAGTAAGTTTATATAATGAAGAAACATATGGTGGTGGAGTTTATACAATAAATTCAGAAATTTTATTAGAAAATAATATTTTCTTGGAAAATATTGCTGGTAGAGGAGCAGGTCTTTGTTGTGTAGGTACAGGTGATGTTATTGTACTTAATACTAATTTCACTAATAATAATGCATATTCCTCTGTAGGTGGAGCTATTTCTAATAATGGATCTGATGTATATATTGCTTATTCAATATTTACTAAGAATCGTGCTGTAAAATATGGAGGAGCTGTAGTAAATAGTCAAGGAGACATTATTTCTTATGAAAATCTATTTATAAATAATATTGTTTCAAATGATAATGGCATTGCATTTGGTGGAGCAATAGCAAATAATGGAACATTATCTTCAAAAAATGATACATTTTTAAATAATATTGCCGAAAGTATTAGTTCTAAAGGTGGAGCAATATATATTTTGGGTGAACATGATCTTACAAGAAGAGTTGATATAATTTTAGCAACTTGTATTAATAATACAGCAGTATTTGGTGGAGCAGTATCTATAGAAAATAGTACCGTTGTATATGTTGGAGATTCAATATTCAAGTACAACACAGCAAAAAATTCATTTGTAGGTGGTCATGGTGGAGCTATTTATAACTTCTATGGAAATAATTCTATTAATCTTCAAGGAGTATTAGAATTATATAATAATAGTTTTGAATATAATACTGCATTAAATAATATAAATCCTAGTTATGGTGGAGCAATATTTAATGGTGGAACTGCAGGAGAAATTATTGGAAAAAATTTGGTATTTATAAGTAATAGTGCAACAAATGGTGGAGCAATATCATTATTAACTAAAATTAATATTAAAAATTCTAGTTTCATAAATAACTCTGCTAGTTATGAAGGTGGAGCAATATATGGAAGTACTGAAAATAGTTACTCTAGTTATTCTGGAACTAGTACTACATTAATTGATAATTGTAATTTCACCGGAAATTATGCTGGATATAGTGCTGGAGGAGTATATAATCATGGTACTTTAAATGCATCAAATTCAATATTTTATAATAATATTGGAAGAAGTTATGCAGCAGGTGCAATTGGAAACTTTGAAGGGGATTTAACATTATGGAATAATATATTTATAGGTAATAATGCAACTTTTGGAGGGGCAATAGGAACACAAGGAAAATTAAATTCAACAAATAATCAATATTATAATAATACTGCAAGTAATTTAGATGGATCTGATGGAAAAGGAGGGGCAATTTATAATTTAGGTTATAATAATTCTCTTAATTATATTACTAAGGATATATTTTCTAATAATACAGCAATATTAAATGGTGGGGCAATAAGTGTAAAAAATAATGATATTGTAATTATAAATTCTTCAATTATTAATGATAATGGAGCACTAAAAGAAGCTGGTGCCATATATATTCAAAATACAAAAAATGTAACTATAACTAATAGTTCAATAATAAACAATATAGCTTTAAAATCAGCAGCATTTAATATTGAAAATAGTACTTTAATAATAGCATACTCTATAATCTATAATAATCATCAAAGAATAAACCAAGTAATAACAGCAGATGCACAAAGTAAAGTAATAGCACAATATAACTGGTGGGGAATAAACCCACAACCAAACCAATTAATAAAAGAAAATATAATAACATCAAATGTAGATGCAATAAATCCAATAATACTAGAAATAACAAATAATACTGGAGGAAAACTTTTAATCATAGGAAACAGATTCACAGAATTTAACATAACACTAAATAAATATAATGATACAAATGGAAACTTACAATTACTACCTGAAAATGGAAATTTTCCAACACCACAAACAATAACATTAAAAGCACAAAATATGGAAAATGGAAAATTCAATTATTATCCACTAACAATAGATTTACAAACAACAACAAAAGGAAATTACACAGGACTAATAAAACCTAATGGATTAATAGAAGCTACAGTAGATGGACAAAATGTATATCTTTACACAATAATAAATACTAAAATCAATATAATAAATCAAACAACACAATATAACAATAAACATACAATAACATTAAATGTAACATCTAATGGAATATTAGTAACAAATGGAAATCTAACAATTAACATTAATGGTAAATATTATACAACAAATGTAACTAATGGAATAGCTTCAATAATTTATGATGGAATAGATCCTGTAGGAAAATATATTATGAATATAACTTATATTGATACAACTAATCAATATGGTGACACAACTGATGACAAACATAGTATAACTATAACACAAGCAGATACAATAATAACAATACCTGATACAACAATACACTACAAAGACATAACATACATCACAGCAACAATAATGTACAATTCAAATGGAAATTATTTACCAGTACCTGAAGGAACAGTAATATTTACAATAAATAAAACTGAATATACAACATATGTATCTCAAGGAACAGCAACAATTTATTATTATAATAATGATCCCGCAGGCACATATATAATAACTGCAAATTATTCAGGAACAAACTTTAATCAAGTTACAAATATATCAAAACTAACAATACTTAAAAATAATGTAGATATAGAAACACAACCAATAATTGGATCACCAAATACAACAATAACCATAACAGCAAATATTTCTGATGATTATAATGGGGGCATTATAACTGAAGGAATAATAAAAATATACTTAAATGGAACATATATTGGGCAATCAAATATAACAAATGGAAAAATAGCATATACAACAACAATACCTAATTGGCCAAAAGGACAATATAATATAACATTAGAATATCCAGAAACCCAAAATTATAATAATAAAACAATAAATTCAACATTAACAATAAATAAAGCAACAATTGTTGTAATTGATAACAAGGTGACAAACATAGGTAATGTAGTAATATTTACTGCAAATATAACTGATATGAATAAGAATAAAATCCCTTATGGGATAGTAACATTTAAACTAAATGGAGTGACAATAGGATCAACTAATGTAACAAATGGAAAAGCAGAATACAAATTTAAAATACCTGATACTTGGACAGCTAAAAATTATACAATAACAGCAAAATATACAGAAAAAACAAATAACACACAAAAAAGGTCAAATCAAACATTAACATTACTAAGAATAAAAACACAATAATAAACACAATAAACATAGTTTCTTATAATAGTAATAAAATACAATTTATAGCAAATATAACTGATAATCAAGGAAATTTACTTAATAAAGGCTTGGTTTTATTTAAAATAAATGGAATTTTATTTGCAAATAGTACTGTGGAAAATGGAAAAACAAAATGTAACTTTACAATACCTGATTGGTCAGCAAAAAATTATACAATCACTGCAGTATATGCGGATAATAATCAGTATATTCGATCACAAGACAATGCAATACTTATTATACAAAAACAAGATACAAAAATAACTGTGAATAATGTAACAGTAATTCCTGGAACAAAAACTAATTTTACAGCAATAATAACCACTATGAATGGAACACGTGTAACAGAAGGAATAGTTGTAATAAAAATCAATGGAAAAACAATAGGAAATACAACAGTAATAAATGGTAAAGTAAATTATGAATATTTAATACCAGAAAATTTCAGAAATTCAAAATATACATTAACAATGAAATATGCTGAAAATAGAAAATATGGACAATCAAAAGAAAATGCAATAATAACAATTGATAAACGAAATGCAGTTACAAATTTAGCTAGTGTTACAAAACATATAGAAACAATAACATTAACATCAAAAACAGCAATGATAAATGGAAATACAGCATTTAAAATAAATGAAAAAATAATACTTCCAAAAATTGTTTATGGTGATTCTAATCAAATATTTTCTAAAAGACAAAATCCAATATTAGCTATAATTTAATTTTCTTTCTTTTCTTTTTTTTAATAAATTATTTTATTTTATAAATAAAATCTATTATATCTTTATTATATTTTAAAAAATATTACTAACTTTTTATATTTTTAAGCATTGTTTATAAGTATATATTTTAATTAATAATAATGTGGTTCTGAATAAAAAAACTTTTTACTATAACTTTTAAAGTAAATTCTTATTTTATAAATTTTTTTTGAATAAACCACTGCTGTCAACTTAAGGATTTTTTTTATGTATTTTTTTTTT
>JAUNXU010000080.1 GCA_030539615.1 Methanobacteriaceae archaeon
CATTTTTTTCATTTTTTTCATAATGTTTTTCAAAATTTTATTTAATTTAATTTATTTTTTTATAGTTAATTACTATTATTTTTAGATAAACTAATATATTACTTTTTCTATAATTTTTATTAATTATATTATAAAACTAATAAAAATAAAAAACATATTAAAAAATAATGAATATAATAAAAAAATAAAAAATCAAAATAAATAACTCATTAGATAAAATAGGAGAAAAAAAGATAATATGTCTATGACAATGACTGAAAAAATATTAGCCAATACATCAAAACAAGAAAAAGTAGAAGCTGGAGATTTAATTATGGCAAATATAAATACTGCTATGATACATGATTTAACTGGGCCATTAGCATTAGAATCATATAATAAAATAAACAATAAAAAATTAACAAATCCTGAAAATATAGTTATAATCTTTGATCATCAAGTACCTGCAGATTCACAAGAAGCAGCAAAAAATCATCAAATACTAAGACAATTTGCAAAACAAGAAAATATAAAAAACTTCTATGATATAAATGAAGGAATATGTCATCAGATACTACCTGAAAAAGGACATATAATTCCAGGAACAGTAACAGTTGGATCTGATTCACATACATGTACTCATGGTGCATTTGGATCATTTTCAACAGGAATTGGATCAACGGATATGGCAATGGTTTTATCAACAGGTCAATTATGGTTTAAAGTACCAGAAACAATGCAATTTAATATACAAGGAAATTTACCTGAAAATACAACATCAAAAGATGTGATATTAAATATAATACGACAAACAAAACAAGATGGTGCAACATATAAAACAGCAGAATTCACAGGACAAACCATAAAAGATATGGGAATGTCAGAAAGAATGGTATTAAGTAATATGGCAATAGAAATGGGTGCAAAAACAGGATTAATAGAAGTGGATAAAAAAACAGAACAATACTTGAAAACAAGAGTAACAAAACCATATACAACATATAAAACAGATGCTGATGCAACATCTCTTGAAAAAATAGAAATAAATGTAGAAAATCTAGAACCACAAATTGCATGTCCAAATAGGGTAGATAATGTAAAACCAGTATCAGAAATAGATGTAGAAATAGACCAAGTATTTTTAGGCTCATGTACAAATGGTAGAATAGAAGATCTAAGACAAGCAGCAAAAATACTAAAAAATCAAAAAATAAACAAAAATGTACGAATGTTAGTAATACCTGCATCAAGAGAAATATATAAACAAGCACTAAAAGAAGGATTATTAGAAATATTTAATGAATCAGGAGCAGTAATATGTAATCCTTGTTGTGGACCCTGCTTAGGTGGACATATTGGAGTAATAGGTGATGATGAAATAAGTTTATCAACATCCAATAGAAATTTCAAAGGAAGACAAGGAAGTCCTAAAGGAAAAGTATATTTAAGTTCACCAATAATAGCAGCACAAAGTGCAATAACAGGAAAAATAACAGCACCATAATAAGGGGGATAAAAAGTGTTAAAACAAATAAAAGGGAAAGTACATAAATTATCTGATGATATAGATACAGATCTAATAATACCTGGAAAATATTTAATACTAACAAAACCAGAAGATCTAGCAGAACATGCATTAGAAGGTATAGAAAAAAATTATGCAAATAAAATAAAAAAAGGAGATATTATAGTTGCAGGAAAAAATTTTGGTTGTGGATCATCAAGAGAACATGCACCAATAGCATTAAAAGCAGCAGGAATAACAGCAATTGTAGCAAAATCATATGCACGAATATTTTATCGAAATGCTATAAATGTTGGATTACCATTAATAGAAACAGATAAAATACAAGATAAGATTATAGAAAATGATATAATAACAATTGATTTAGAAAATGCAATAATAACAGACAATAAAAATGAAATATATCAAACAAAAAAATTACCAAGTTTCATGCAAGAAATATTAGAAAACAATGGATTAATAGAATATATAAACAATAAAATAGAGGAAAAATAATGTATAATATAACAGTAATACCTGGAGATGGTATTGGAAAAGAAGTAATGGATGCAACAATAACTATTCTTAGAAAAACAGGAATAAAATTTAATTTTACATATGCTAAAGCAGGAGATGACTGTAAAAAAGAAACAGGAACTGCATTACCTGAAGAAACAATAACTCTTATAAAAGAATCTGATGCATGTTTATTTGGTGCAGTAGGAGAAACAGCAGCAGATGTAATAGTTAAATTAAGAAGAGAACTAGATACATATGTCAATGTAAGACCAATAAAAACAATACAAAATGTAGAAAATCCAATAGATTTTACAATAATAAGAGAAAATACTGAAGGATTATACATTGGGGAAGAACAGATTACAACAGATGGTGCAATAGCAACAAGAAGAATCACAAAAAAAGCATCAAAAAGAATATGTGAATATGCATTTGAATATGCAAAAAAATTAGGAAAAAATAAAGTAACAGCAGCACATAAAGCAAATGTATTGAAAGTAACTGATGGATTATTTAAAGAAATATTCTATGAAACAGCTTCACAATACCCTACAATAGAAACAGAAGATTATTATATAGATGCAACAGCAATGTATCTAATAACAAATCCAACAGATTTTCAAGTAATAGTAACAACAAATCTTTATGGAGATATTTTATCAGATGAAGGAGCAGGATTAGTTGGAGGATTAGGTATGATACCTTCAGCAAATATAGGTGAAAATAATGGATTATTTGAACCAGTACATGGATCAGCACCAGATATAGCAGGAAAACAAATAGCAAATCCAACAGCAATGATACTTTCAGCATGTATGATGTTAAATTATCTAGAAGAATATGAAACAGCTAAAAATATAGAAGAAATTGTTATAAAAACTATACAAGAAGAAAAAATAATAACACCTGATATTAATGGGACAGCTTCAACACAGGAAATGGCTGAATATATTGCAAGTCAATTAAGAAAAAATTAATAATATAATATATACAAAAAATATAACATATACTAAAAAAAATATAATAATATAATAAAATAAGTATTCGGGAGTAAACAATAATGGAAACAGCAAAATTAATAGCAATATTCATAATATTAATCATGGTTTTAAGTTCAGTAGCAGCATTTTTATTATATCTTATACCATCATTATCTTAAATAAAAAAATAAAAGGGAGACTAAACAAAATGATAAAATTAGGGGCAATAGTATCAGAATTTAATTTTGATATAACAAGTATGATGCTAGAATTAGCAAAAGAACATGCAAAATTTTTAGATGCAGAAATAACAGAAATAATACCAGTACCTGGCGTATATGATATGCCATTAGCAATAAAAAAAATGCTAGAAAAAGATGAAGTAGATGCAATAATAACATTAGGTGTTGTAATTGAAGGAGCTACAGATCATGATCAAATTGTAGTTCAGCATGCAGCAAGAAAAATAACCGATTTGTCATTAGAATATGATAAACCAGTAACACTTGGAATATCTGGGCCTGCAATGACAAGATTAGAAGCACATGAACGTGTAGAATATGGAAAACGTGCAGTAGAAGCAGCAGTAAAACTTGTAAAAAGATTATATTAAAAAATTAAGAGGAATAAATAAAACATGGAAAGATTAACCCAAAAAGAAATAATAGAACGCTTTGATAATCCATGGGTATCATCTTATAAAAGAATATTAACATTAACTGATAACAAAGAAGAAACAGTAGAACTAATAGAATACCACCCATGTCCAACAGGATCTCAATGGATGATAAACCAATATCAAAAAACTAGTCCATTAGTGATAAAAGCAATAAAAGAAGCAAATAAACATATTTATACCTTAAAAAAAGGAAAAGTAGATATGGAACTTAAACCAAGTTTAAAAGCAGCTGGAATACAAGAAGTAGAAATAAAAGACAATGAAATAAGAATAACTCATGCAGGACTTGCTGGAGCAGGAGTTGGAGCTGCAAGATGTCGTGGAAAAGCTGAAGGTATAACTGGAGTAGAACTTTATGACAAAGGTGGTGGATCAAAAATTGGAAAAGCCACTATAATAACACCAAAATTAACAAAAATAATAATAGGTGTAGATGATACTGATACAAAAGAAGAAGGAGCAACTTGGACCTTAGCAAATAATATAGCTCAAACTATTGAAGATAAAAAAATAGCATATTATCTAGATCATATCACATGCCAATTATATCCAAAAAATCCAAATAAAACACAAAATTGTGTATCAATAGCACTAGTATTTGCAGTAAAAGAAGAAAACAAAGAAAAACTAATACAAACATTTAAAAAAATATTAAAAGAAACAACACTTTCTGATAAAACAACAATGGTAATACAAGAAGGATTTACAACACCAAAAAACTTAAAACAATATGCAATAGAAGCAAAAAAATCAATGAAAACAGTAAAAGAAGCACAAGAAATAGCTAAAAATAATGATATAAGAATAGAATATATAACTGGAAAAGAAGGAATTATAGGAGCAGTAGCTGCAATAGGTTTATATAATGATATAATAGAAGCAGCAAAAATTTACTCTGATGAATAAATTCTTTTTTATCACCACCCTTATTTTAAATAAATTTTCTAAAAAACTCTTCAAATTCTTCAAAATCCATAGGTTCTGGACAAACAAGATCAGTATTACCCATAATATTTTCAATTAATTCTTGATATTCTTTAGCTTGATTAGATTCTGGAAACTTTTCAACAACAGTCTTAGCTTCAAATTCACTTTTTTGAACAAGATCAGATCTGGAAATTTTACTAATAACCTTAGAACCAATATGCTTAGCAAAACTTTCAACAATTTTCTCTTCATCATTAGTATCTCTACAATTACAAATAATTCCACCTAATTTACCTTTCAAACGATTAATACCTTTACAAATATTATTAGCAGCATATAATGCCATATACTCACCAGAAGTAACAATATACACTTCATCAGCATATTCTTTTCTTAAAGGAACAGAAAAACCACCACAAACAACATCACCTAAAACATCATAAATAATTAGTTCAGGATTAGAATCAAAAGCACCTATATTATCTAAAGTATTCATAGAAACAATAACACCACGACCAGCACAACCAACACCAGGCTCAGGACCACCTGATTCAACACAAGAAATATTATTAAAACCATTATAAATAACATCCTCTTTTTTAGGATTTTTATTATTTTTAATAATATCTAATATAGTAGGAATTCTTTTACCAACTAAAGTACGTGTAGTATCAGCTTTAGGATCACAACCAATAACAAAAACATTTTCATTACCATAAGAAGCAGCAATATTGGAAACAACAGTAGATTTACCAATACCACCTTTACCATAAATAGCAATCTTTTTTTGTATATTATTTTTCATATAATTAATTCACACTCCATTAAAAAATCGAAAATAAACTCCATAATTTTATATATTTATTATTAAATCTAATTTTTTTAATATTTGATTTTTACCCGATTAAAATTTATAAATATTTATTGTAGTAATCCTTTTTTTTTAAAACGATTTTTTATTATTCCACTTATTAATCTTTATAAACTATAATACTATAAATATATCAATATATAAGTGAAAAATATGATGATTACTATTCAAATAGATAAAGTAACTCAGGATAAATTAACAGTTATAGGAAATAAAAATCAAACATATGATGATATTATTAATCAATTAATAAATGAACATTATACTATTTATGATTCAGAAAAAATAGATCCTGAATTTGAAAAAGAGCTCGATAAAATTTCTGAAGATATGGAAAATGGAATTTATGAAGAATATAACTCTGTTGAAAAATTAAAAAAGGATATAATGAGTTAATAACTATTATAAAAATAAGTCATATATATCATTACTATTAATCCTAGAAAAAAAGTATAAAAATTGAGGATATTCAATATTTAAATTAAAAAGTGTTGACAAAAGTCATTTTTTTAGAAAAGTTTATTTTTTTTCACTGTTAAATTAAATAATTATGTTGTAAATGTTTTTTTCTGTATTCTATGCATGCAATTATTATATCTTCATAGATTATTTTAAAGTATATTCTGTAATTTCTAGATTTTACTGGTTTATATGTTGTTTTTTTTGCAATTGGTTTATATTATCATAAGGATCTTCAAGAATATTATATAAATCTTTTTTTAATTCTAAAATAATCTTTGTTTAAGTGCAGGTTTATAAAATACGAAGTTCAATTTAAAATTTCTCCAAAAATTCTTTTTTAGTGAAACTTATACATTCTCCATTTTCATATGCAATATCTGCTTTTTTTAGTTCATTTATTATTTCAGAAGATACTTTGACAGGTTGGGGTTCTGTAGCTTTTAACAAACTTTTTATAATATCATTAAAACTTTCGCCTTTAGATCCACGATTCATTAATTATTTATAGGTTAATTCATCTACTTTAATTATTTTTTGTGCCATGAAAATCTACTCTTTTATTATTCTTTTATTATTATGTATACATAGTTAAATCAATTTTATTATTATGTATTAATAAAATTTAATGTTGACTGAATAATCATATTCTATATAACCTCATATTACAGATAATTTATTTTTTTCTGCTATAAATAAAATACCTTAATTTTCTAAATGATTCGAATATATTAATATTAATAAAATAAAATCCAAAATTAAAAAGTTAAGTTATAATTAACCAACATCATTTTACTTAAAAATAGGAAAAAAAGAATTTAAAAGAGAATATTTTTTTATCCTCTTTTTAGGTTATTGTTAGTGTGGTTTGTGTTCTTGTTTCTTGGTTGTTTCGTGTTTCTCCGTACATGATTGTGATGT
>JAUNXU010000014.1 GCA_030539615.1 Methanobacteriaceae archaeon
TTCATTAGTATATATCTTCTTTTTTTCAGTTATATTCTTTTCATTAGTTTTAGGATTTTTTCCTATTGAATTTATTTTTTCTTTATAAGTTGCTATACCTCTTTTTTGCCATGAAGGAATTTCTTTGATACTTATATTGTTTTCATATAATAAATCATGAAGTTGAGGCTCTTTTAATTTATATAATTTAGTTATTGTTTCTTTTTTATTATATTTTTGTTGTAATATATATTGGGCATATCCATTTATACAATTTCGCCAAGCTTCTTTTTGTCTCCATTGAAAATATTTTACTATATCATTATTTATAGGTATTATTCGAGAGTCAAAAGATATTATAGGTATATCTTGTATGTATTCATATAAATGTTTTATAAAAGATCCTGTAGTATATGATGCAAATATTGAGTTTAATTTTTCAATTCTTCCATTAAATGGTATTTGTGTTAATAATATATTTATTTCATCAGAAAAAGTGTATATGAATTCTGATGGAAATTCTTTTATTAAATCTTGCGTTGTTTTTATAAAAATATCAGCTAATCTTTCATCAAATGGTTTTTTTAATCCTATTTTTTTAGTTATATTTGAAAAATAACGTCCATCTAATCTTATTATTATAGGTGTAGTTAATGGTGTTTTAATTTCTTTATATATTTCATAGTTTTTCATTATTTTATCCTTTTATTAATATATTTTTTAAGTGGATGTTTAAAATCAAAAAAATTGTAATAAAAATCTTTTAAAAATGTTTATCTAATAAGTAGAAAATAAAAATTCTTAAAAAAATAAGTTTTGAAAGGCATTATTTTTTTTATAAAAATAGTTTTTTTTTATTTAAATATGAATGTATTGGAAAAAAGATAAATTAAGTCAGAAATATGGGTTGTTTTTAATATTTATTTCATGTTCCTATTTTAAAATTATCATTTATCCTATTTAATAATTGAGCTGTGGAATATGCAGCAAGAGCGCTTGTTTTAGGATTATTAGAACAGCTTTTATTTTGAATTTTTGTATTTATTTCTCCAAAATCACCTTTAACATGAATTTCATGAGTATTATATTGTATATTCGGATCTGCTACAATTCTTACTTTAACATTTTTTTCAGATGCTAAACTTAAAACTGCTGCAACATTCACATTCATAGGAAATTCTTGTACTGCTTTAGATGCATTACCTTCAAATAATATTTTGGGATTATTATTTTTTACTTCAACACCTAATGAATGGGGTGGTTTTGTTGTAGTTAATGTTATTTCACTTATTTCTCCCATTGATGCTGCTTTTACTGCATCAATTCCTGAAATTGCTCCTGTTGGTATGTAAAATTGAGAATTATTTTCTTTAGATATTTTTTTTATTTTTTTTAAAAATTCAATATCTAATAATGCTCCAGAACTTAAAATTATTGCATCTTTTCCAGATTCTAATACTTGTGGTATTATTTTCTTTGCTGCTTGTTGTGATGCAGTTTCTACTATTAAATCTGATTTTTCTATTAATTCTTTCGGTGTTTTTACTGCTTCGCCATTTATAACTTCTGCTAATTTTATTGATTTTTCTTCAGATACATCATAAAAGAATTTAGGGTCAACATTTACTTTTCCTTTTTGAGCAAATTTAGTTATTATTGTTGCTATAGATCCACAGCCGATTATTCCTATTTTCATTCAATTTCCCTTTTTTAAATTTTTATTAATGAGCTCTTGGTACTGTTTTTTTCTGTGTTGTTTGTATATTTTTTGTTGGTTGATTAACTTTTCGTGGTTGTTGAGTTACCTGAGTTAATTTATTTTGATCTATTAATAAGATATCTCCTATTGCAGTAACTATATTGTAAGGTATGTCTATTATTCCTTCTTCTTTAGTTACTGGTGTTACTTCTTCTTCGTCTTCAGGAACAAATCTCATATTTTTTAACACATCTCTTAATCCAACATTTTTATTAGTTTCTGTTTTTAAAATTTTGGTTTTTAATATAGATATTTTTCCTTTTTTGATGTTTAAAATTACATCCTGTACTTTTCCAATATATTTTCCTTCTGTATTGTATACGCTTAAATTATAGTATAATGATAGTTTGACCATGTGATTTTACAACCCATTTATTTTTTTTAATATTATTAAAATAAAGTAATTATTTATATTAAATTATATTTTTTTATCTATTAATATTATATTTAACACAATATATAAATTTATTCAACTTTTTATCATTTACTAAATTAAGTTAATGATTTTATTTTTATTTATTTCCTATTTTTATTAATTTTATATTAATTTTATTAGTTTTACACTTATTTTTTTCTATATTATGTAGTGTGATAAAACTTTAAATTATTTATTATCAATTAAAGAATAAAATTTTCTAAAAAAATGACTTTATATTTATTAAATATGATAATATAACTTTATAAAAAACTTGTCTTAGTTTAATAATAACTTAATTTATTTTCAAAGTAAAAAAGATAACTAAGAAAATACTATATTTATATAGAGTTATTATAATTTAGACTTTTTTAAGTTTATATTAATAAAATAATATAATATTTTTTGGAGATGTAGATATATAATGTGGGATACTAGTAAAGATTATAGATTAATAGTTGCTCAAAAAGCAGTAGAACAATTTGTTAGAACAATTGAGGGTGCAAATTTAAGAGGTTCTTGGAATAAAAAGAATGTTTTAGTAACAGCAAAAAATATGTTACCTGAAATTCAAGCTTTATACTATAGTTATGTGCCTCTTGAAGATATAGCTTCTTCTTCTCATATGCAATCTTTATTGGATGGTGTTGATCAAATTATTTCTGATTTAGGTGGTGAAAATTATTCTAGACAATTTTTATCTCAATTAAATAAAGAAGAACGTATGAAATTAGATGAACCACTTGCTAAAATTAAATTTTTTATTAATACTATTAGAGGATTACCTGATAGATTAAAATTAGGTGAAATAGATGATCCTATTATAGGTGTTGATATTTTAGTAGGAAAACTTGCAAGTGTTAGTAAACATCCAGATTCTGATTCATTAATGGTTTGTAATGTAAATTTGGGTAAACGTGCAATCACAGTTATTACTAATGATATGACTGTTAAAGATAATGATCATGTTGCTGTTGCTTTATTATTCCCAACTTCTTTTATGGGTATTGCAAGTGAAGGTATGTTTTTAGGGGCTGGTGAAGGTATTCTTAAGGGTGTTCAAGGAGAATTAGGTTCTTTACCTAAACGTGTGGATATGGATGCTTTTATTGAAACTCGTAATATGGTTGATAGTTTTATTAATTCTTAATATTTCTTTTTTTTAAAAAAATTAAAAAAATAAAATTATTTTTTATAATATTGATTAATTGAATCTATTTTTTCTATCAATGTATTAACTTCATTATTTTTTAGTTCATTAGATACATCTACTAAATACTGTTGATATAAATTCATTGCTACTATAACAATTATTATTATACCGCTCATTAATAAGATAAGTTCAGCAGATATTTGTCCATTTAAATCATTTTTTAAGCTATTTTTATTGAATTTCATAATGTTCTTTTTTGTCTATTTAATTAAAATTGGAATAATCCTTGAAAAATAATATTCGAACCAAAATATACTAATAAACTAGATGGCACAATTACAAAAATATATTTTATTCCATTTTTTGCTTTGCCTGATAAAACAATACCTATTAAAATACTAACTAATATAGAATGGATAATAATATAACCAATACTACTTATTGGAACAATATCAGCTAATGGATTTATACGTCCGTTACTTCCTATAAAATTAGAATATGTTTGAATCATACCTAAAGCAAAAGGTGCTGCAATAATTGATGCAATAATCAGAAACATGATTGACATCATTACACTAGCTCGACGTTCTTGTTTTAACATTAAACTCTGTTTTAAATCTTCTGATAATTGTTCTAAAATATTTGTTAAATTTCCTCCAGAATCTCTTGATTTATTAATTATCATAAAAATTCTTTTTAAGTTTTTAGAATCAACACGTTTTGCAATGTCATTTAATGATTGTTCAAATGAATTTCCAAATTTTATAGAAATTAATGCTCGTTTAATTTCAGTACTTAATGGTCCTTTTGTATGTTTTACTACTTCATTTAGAGCTGTTTCAATACCTAATCCTGCATTTATAAGTGATGCTAATTGTCTTAAAAAATCAGGTGTCTCTTGTTCTATTTTATTATTTCGTTTTTCTTTTTTATATAAAAAATAAGTGCCTATAATTAAACTAGGACAAATTAAAGTAAATAAGATCATTGCTATTAAATTGATATTATAATCTATGGCAAATATACTTGTTATTAGAGTTAATAAAATTGTTGAAAGAAGAACAATAATTATTAATTCATCAGCTTTCATGTAATGACCTGATTGAATAATAATTTCTTGTATTGTTTCAATATAATTTTCAGGAACTTTATTATTTATATAATATTTTAATTCTTTTAATATATTTTCATACATCATAATGGTTTTTTTAATATAAATATTTTATAAATATAATATTATTTTTACTAATATATACAATTTACTATTAATAATTTTAAATAAAATAAAAAAAAGAATAAAATAAATTATAAATCTTTTCGAAGTTTATTAGTTTCAGCAATATCTACTTGATTATTATCATCAATTTTTACTCCATAAACATTTAAAGCAACATCTTTGGAAATGATACCATCAAGAAAATCTTCTAGAACTAAATTAAAGTCACGTTTCTTAGGATCACCCCATCCACCACCACCAGCTGAATTAATACAAACAATATCACCTGCAGAAACTTTACGAGGATACTCTTTAGATTCCATTACTATACTCTCATTTTCATGATAAAATACACCTTTATTGAAAGAACCTATGTTACCACCATTTAAACCATATGGTGCATTTTTTAAACCATCTCCAAACATAACAATTTCACTAGAATCATCATATATTTTAAAACTATATTTTATACCAGCACCACCACGAAATTCACCAGCACCACAAGTATCAGGATCCATTTCATGACATAATGTAATATGAGGGTATTGAACTTCATTAGATTCAATATTAGGTGCTTTAACACCACCAAAATTAGACATAGGTGACATATAAGGTTTACCATCAATGCCTTTCATAGCACCACCACTACCAATAGAACAAAATGAAAACCCAACATAAAATCTACTATTTCTTGGATCAATACCATAATATGATGGACCAATATAACTAGCATAGCCTGCAGGAAGTCTATCTGAAACAGCTTTATTTAATGCTTGAAATATAGTGCCAATAATTTCACTAGCTGGAGTTAATGTTGATAAAGTCATAGGTGCAGGTTCATAAGGATTAACTAATGATCCTTTAGGTAACACAACATTAATAGCATTAAATGCTCCACCATTACGTGGAATATCTTTACCTAAAAACCATAAAGTAGCAATACCTGAAGCAGTAGTAGCAGTTACAATAGAAGTATTAACAAAACCTTTTACTTGCTTATCAGTACCTGTAAAATCAACTGTTAAATTATCTCCTTTTATAATGACAGTAACATTAATCTTAATAGGCTCTTTTTGAAAACTATCATCATCAATATATGAATAAGCATTATACTTTCCATCAGGAATTTCATTTATACGTTTTTTAGTTAAAATTTCTGCTTGTTTAAGATTTTCTTTAACAACTTTCTTAACAGTTTCAGGATTATACTGTTCAACCATTTTTTTAATTCTTTTAGAAGCAACACTATTTGATCCAATTTGAGCTAATAGATCACTTTTAAGCATACTTGGATTTCTAGTATTGGATATTATTAGTTTAAGAATATCATCAAGCATAATATTGTTTTGCATTAATCTAGTAGGTAAAATTCTAATACCTTCTTGAAATATTTCAGTAGCTTTAGGATTATAACTACCTGCTGTAGATCCACCTATATCTCCATGATGTGCACGACTTACACAAAAAAATAATAACTCATCATCATAAAAAACAGGAGTTATTATACCAATGTCTGGTAAATGATTACCACCATAATATGGGTCATTAATTATAAACACATCCCCATCATGAATATTTTTTCCATATTCTTTAATAACTGATTTAACACTAAAAGAACCTGCAGTAGCAAGAATTGGAATTCCACTTAATTGAGATACAAGATCACCATTATTATCACAAATACAACAAGCAAAATCACAAGCTTCAGCAAATATAGGGGAATGAGCAGAATGTTCTAAAGATAATCCCATTTCACCAGTAATACTATCTAATCTATTGGCAATAACTGTACGATTTATTATGTCTTCTGTTTTCATTAATTAAACTCTCCTTATTCAATTTTTTTAATACTTAATATACCTTCATCAACAATAGATGATTTAAAACCTTGCGGAATAAGAATATTTGTATAATCAAATTCAATTAAACAAGGTCCTTCTAACTCTTTATCAAAATCAGATGCAGAATACACATCAACATCAATTTGATTTGTTCGTTGGAAAGGTTCACCTGGAATATTAATAGTGGTTATATTCTTATTGATATCCTTATCATATAACTCAAATAAAGGATTATCTATTTTATCTTCATAACTTGCTAAATGTATATTCATTATTTCCCAATCATTATCTATTTGTGAATATTCATAAATATTCTTATGAGTTTCATGGAATAATTTATCAATTTCATCTTTACTATTCTCATTAAATTCTAACTTAGAAACAGGAATACTTAATTCATGATGTTGACCGATATATCTCATTTCTAATATTAAATCAAAACATCTATTATCTTTAGAGACTTCTAATTTATCTAATTCAATATCTGCTTCTTTTTTCATATTTTGAATCCTGTTATTTAAACGATCTAAATCCCACATTTTCTTTTCCATAAAAAAACTTATAGTTTTATCATATCGACGTTTAGCACCTAACATTCCCCAACTACAAAATACAGGACCTTGTACAGGAATTAAAACTTCTTTCATATTTAAAGAATCCATAATATTAGCAGCAAATAAACCAAATGCACCTCCACTACTAACAAGACTATATTCTCTAGGATCATTACCTTTTTTCATAGTTATTAATCGTAAAGAATCAGCCATTAATTCACAAGTTATACTATAAATAATAATTGCAGCTTCAGTAACATTAATACCTAATGGTTTTGCAACTTTTTCATCTAAAATTTCTATAGCTTTTTCTTTAGATAATTTTAAACGACCACCTAAAAAGTTATTTTCACTCATTAAACCTAATACTAATAAAACATCAGTTATAGTTACAAAAGTTCCACCATTATCATAACAAGCAGGACCTGGTACTGATCCTGCAGAATCAGGTCCAACATGAACAGTTCCACTTTCATCAATGTGAATAATACTTCCTCCACCAGCACCAATAGAATGAATATCTATCATAGGTAATGTAATTGGATAAGATTCTATTTTAGATTCAGGTATAAGATTATTATCATTATCATTTATTAGATGTAAATCAAAACTTGTTCCACCCATATCACCTAAAACTAAATGACTTTTTTTAAGAATATGACTTATATTTTGATTTCCAACACCACCACCAGCAGGACCAGATAGTAATGTTTTAGCAGCAATTTTTTCCATAGTAGGAATATCAGATAACCCACCACTATTCATCATGATATTAATTGGTTTATTCCAACCATATTTTTTTAATTTATTTTTGATATCATCAAGATATGATGAAACAATAGGTGTAACATAAGCATTTATAACAGTAGTTGTTGTTCTTTCATATTCTCTTATTTGTGGTGATACATCACTGGATAATGATATAAATACATCTGGTAATTCTTCTTGTATAATTTCTTTAGTTCTTTGTTCATGTGCACTGTTAAGAAATGAAAATAAAAAACAAATTGCAATAGATTTGATATTCTCTTTTTTACATATTTTACAAGCTTCACGAATACTTTTTTCATTTAATTCTTTGATTATATCTCCTTTATAATCAATTCTTTCATCTATACCTAATCGTAATCTTCTAGGAACAAGTACTGGTGGTGTTTCAGCTTCAATATTCCATTGATTATCTAATTGTGAACGACGTAACTCTAAAGCATCACGAAATCCTTTTGTAGTAAATAAAGCAGTTTTAACTCCTTTTTTTTCAAGTAAAGCATTTAATGCAAGTGTGGTTCCATGGCTTATTTGGGATGTATTTGATAATAATGTTTTTAAGTCAGTATTCCAAACTTCTGCTAATTCTTTTAGACCTTCTAAGATACCTTTTGCAGGATCTTGATGATTTGTTGGATTTTTTATGAATATTTTCTTTTCATCTGTATTATTTAATGATCCAACTGAAGTATAATCGGTAAATGTTCCACCAGTGTCTATTGCTATTTTTATCATATTACTCCCCTATTTTGTATATTTATGTAATCTTTTTACAGCTTCTTCAACTTCAGGATTCATTTCAATTTTTGGTGAAAATCCTTCTAATGGTTTTGTAGCATCTATTCCCATTTTAGAACTTCTACTTTCTTCATCAGTTGACGGATCTAAAGTTACTCCCATTCCCATATGTTGAGGTAAAATACTTACTCCTTTATCTGCTTGTAATCTCGTAGCCATTGCCCATAAAACTTCTTGTTCATTAAATACATCAACATCTTCATCAACTACCACAACCATTTTTATATTATGATCAACAGCAAAAGCTGCAAATATTGCTTGTGAGGCTTGTCCTTCTGCTATTTTTTTCATAGATATGTAACAATGGAATAGTCCACACGCTGATAATGGGGCATGAACTGCTTTTATGTTAGGTAATGTTTGTCTTAATGCATTTAATACATCACCTTCTCTTTGTATTGCAACAACTGTTACATGTTCACTACTAAGTCCTGGTGTTAAATCGTGGAATATTGCATTTTCTCTATAATGTATTGCTTTTACTTTAAATAAGTTTTCTGTACTTCTATGACAAGCATAATTGGTAAATTCTGCAAATGGTCCTTCATGTTCTCGTTTATTAGCTAATATTTCACCTTCTATTACAAATTCTGCATATGCTGGTACTTGTAAATCTATTTCACTACAATTTCCCACTTCTAATTCTTCATTAAATAATCCTGCTATAGCACCGTATTTTCCTTTATGGTACGGTACTAATGCCATGGATCCTAATGCAATATTTGGATGTACTCCTATAACTATTGCTGCTTCTAAATTTTCACCTTTTTCTTCACTTCTTCTGAAATATTCCCATAATCTTTGTCTTGAATGTAATGAAATACCTAAAGTGTCTTTTCCTTTTAATTGCATTCTATGGAATCCTAATGTTTCAGATCTTGTTTCAGGATCTTTTGCCACACATAAACCTGATGTTAAATATGGTCCTGCATCTATTGGAAAATGAGTTACTATTGGTAATTTGTATAAATCTACTTCATCACCATACATTGAGTTTGCCATATATGGTGGATTTTCTATAGTTTTAGTTTTTTCTATTCTATTTTTTATTCTTTTAGCATATTCTTCTGCTACTTGTTTTCCATCAACACCTAATCCTTTTCCAAATCGATCACGAGTTCCTAACATATTTGTTAATACTGGAAATTCATTATTTTCTATTTTATCAAATATCATTACTGGATATCTATGTTCCTTTTCTAAATCCATCATTAAAGTAGTTATTTCATATTCTTTTTTTACTTCTTCAGTTACGTGTTTAATTTCTCCTTCTTTTTCTAATTGGTCTATTAAAGTTCTCCAGTCTTGATTTACCATAATTTTTTATCTCCTTTTTTTTAATGAGGATTTTTTTTTATAAAATATTTTTTTATTTTATAAATTGAATTTTAATTTCATCCACTATTTTCAAGTTTTTTTGATCATTATTGAAACTTAATTAATTAATATTATAAAATGTCTATTATTTAAGTTTATTGAGGAATTAATTTTTTGAAGTTAAAATAGAATATTAAATTTTAAATACGGGGGGATGATGATACATTTTAATTTTATTAAAAATAAATGGTTAATGGATTAATAAATTAATCCATTATCTATCTTTAGTAAAGGCTTTTATACAAACATTTGCATTAATGTACTCTGTAGAATAGGCTATATCTTCCCAATGTATTCCATCAGGACTTATAAATGATGAATTTGGTGTAAAAACTGCTTTATTGAAATTATTTTCATTGTTATACCTAAATCCATTTGCTTGTATTGGAATTGTAGCTATTGAATTTGGTGTTTCTAGTTTTATTACTATCTTGAATTGATCATTTTTGTTGAGATTTATTTTTTGATCTAATTTTATTGTTTTATAACTTGAAATTGTTGAATTTCCATTTTGAGTATATTTTAATTGGTTATTTACATATACTTGTATTTGATAATTATATTCATTACTTCCTATAAAGTATGTACTTACAGCTTCAACTGTTTCATCTTGTTTTGATGTAAATTGATTTGCATACCATACATTATCTTTTTCATAGGTTTTATTTGTATCTTGAATGATTTCATATTGATAATTGTGATCATAGTTGTTTACAGGTTCAATATTTATTATAGCTGCATTAACTATTTCTCTTGCAAAATTGTTATCATAATATGATACATAGAAATAACCTTGATCTCCAAATATAGTTCCCCAACTATTTCTAACGATAAAAGCACCATTTCCTGGTGGCACTATATTGAAGTTGTTTTTATCATAGTTATCATCCCAACCGATTATTGAAACTTCATGATCAGATGGTATTGTTTCATTGCAATAGAAACTATATGTTTTTGGATTATAATGTATACTATCTGCATAATATCCTGTTGTCACAGCTCCATATAGTATTAATGATTCTTTTATTCTATTGTTATCTGTTGAATTTTGTCTTGGACTATTTATTATTATATCTTGTATATGGAATATTTCATCTATTTTTGGAGATATCATATTAAAGTCATAATATGGATCACTAGTACTATTTACTGGGCCAAGCCAACTTGCAAGATATCCTATACTAATATAATCAAATCCTCCACTGAATGTATTTGTCCCTATTAATGAATATAATCCCATTAAGTTTTGCATATGATTTTCTGATAAGTTATAAGTTTTATTTTCTGTTTTTAGTAAATGTGATTCTAAACTACTTATCATTCCAAATGCCCAACAAGCTCCTTTTCCTTTTTGATCTTTTATTGGTGTAATTAAACTTAAATTTCTTAGATCATAACTTTCAGGGAGTATGATTTTTTGATTTTCTGTAGTTGTATATGTTTGTATGTTATTTGAATTATTTTTTGTTACTATTAGTTTTGTATAGTTTTTTGCAGAGTTAGTTTGGCTATTTCCACTGTATACTACTGTTAAACTGTATGTTTTTTCTTGTTTTGGTGTTGTGTAATTGTATTGTGCTATTCCATTTGTTACTTGTATTTTAGGTGAAATAGTTTTGTTATTTATTTTAAATACTATATTTCCACTTGTTATGAGATATTCTTGATCATTTCTTATTTCTGCTTCTAGAATTGTTATTGTATTATGGGTTGTTATAATTGGTTTTACTGTTATTATTGTGTTTGTTTTTTCTAAGTTTAATCTTGCATTTATTGAACTATTTCGGTATTTATTATCTCCACTATATTTGATTGTTATTTTATAGTCTTTTATTGACCAATTTGAGGAAATGGTGTAATTGTATGTTATCTGCCCGTTTTGAATTCTTATTTTTGGTGATATTGTATTATCATTTATTTTTATTATTGCATAACCATTTGCATCATTATTTATATTTGCTGTTATTTGGATAATTTTTCCAGGTTTGCTTGTTATATTATTTGTTATAATTGTTGGTATTTCTTTATTTGTTAGTTTTATACTGTATCCATTTATTGTTGCTATTATATCTCCAGCTTTTCCATAAAATGTATTGTTTTCTATTTTATTTAATAAAATTATGTCTTTATTAAATCTTCCATTGGAAGCTGTAAAATAGACAATAGTACATGGTAAATTTACAGTATTGTTGTTATTTAAAGTATTTAAACTTACTGTTAAATTAATTGCACTTTCATTTAATGGAGTAGTATTGATGAAACTCATTATAGCCCATGTTTTTGGAATATTTTCAACATTATTTAATAATTGTTTCCAATTAGGGTTGTTATCTGACCACCAATTATTTTCTATTATAAATTTACTTTTTGTAGTATTTAATCTAATATAAGGTGTATTATCTATTGATTTACTTGTTTTAAATATTGAATTTGTTATGTTTAGATCATTTTCATAATTATATATTGCATAAGAAATGGTGTTATTGTCTAATATTACAGATTTTTCAATTGTTAAATTACCTCTATAAGCAAAAATGGTGCTACCTAGACTTTTATTACTTGTAATTTTGTTATAATAAAACATATTATTTGAAGATGTTATATTAGAATACATACTATATATTGCACCACCATCAAATGAAGCAGTATTAAATATAAATTTTGTATTATTAATGTTTATTATGGCTGGTATTACTCCATCTAGATAATCAACAATTTTTTTAGTAGGTGTATTATTTACAGTTCCTAATACACATATTGCTCCACCATAATAAGCAGAATTATCTAAGAAATTACATTTATTTATATTAATGGATAGTATTTTATCTAAATGTTCTATATTATTATTTTCTAAATAAACCATTAATGCTCCACCAATATTTTTTAATGATTTACAATTATTAAACTCTGTTTTTTGTATTGTTAAACTACTATTTTGAATGGTTGCAGCTCCACCAAAACCACTTAAAGCTGTTGAATTTATAAATGTGCATGAATCAATATTTATTTCACTATTTGTTATGAAAATAGATCCTCCAATACTTGCTGAATTATTAATAAATTCACTATTAGATATATTTAATATACAATTTTTGAAGACTAATGCACCACCAAAGGTTTCATCTAAAATAGGATCAATATTGTTATTAATAAATGTAGAATTATCTATTATACTTGTTGTTTTGGTGGTATATATTGCACTTCCACCATAATAAAAATTTAACAGGTAACTATTATGTATTATATAATTTCTTGAAAAAATACTGTTATAAATATGGAAATAATTATCACTAGTTAAAGCCTTATTATAAATTGCTCCACCTTGCATATTAGCTAAATTCTTAGTGAATTCTGAGTTATTTACAACTAAATTTCCATAGTTAGCTATGGCTCCACCATCATTTCCATAGTTATTTTCAAATATGGTGTTATTTAAATTTAAAGTTCCATTATTTACTATAGAACTGACATGATTTTCTAGTTTGGGATTGTATTCTTCTGTAAAATTTATATTTGAGATGTTAATATTTGTATCTTTGTTAATAAAAATTTGAGACTCATTTATAATATAAAATTTTGTATTTTGATTATTTTCACCTATAACATTCATATTATTTTTAAAAGTAATATTTTCTTTAATATTGTATGAGCCTTTTGAGATGTGAACTTGACTATTATTTGTTATACTGTTTATTCTATTATTATTAATGGTTTTCCAAGGTTTATCTATAGAACCATTACCTTCATCATTAGATGCACCAGCATTAAAATAATAATTATTATTAAAAGAGTTATCTTCTAATTTCAAGTCATTTACAATATTACTGGAAGTATTTGTATTATTAGTTGCTGAAACTATAGTAATACTAGATAGTAATATCAATGAAAAAAGGAGTAATAATATTTTATTTCGTTTTAACATTTTTTAAAATCACCTATTTTTTTTATAAAAAGAGATTTATTAATTAGGAAAAATTTTAATATTTTTTCATTAATTTTAATATTTTATATTAAATATTTAAATAAGTATGGTGTGTTTTCTTTAAGTTCTATTGAAAAAAATTATTAGTTAATATTTGAATCTTATTTTTTTGTTATCAAAATAAGAATTGATTTTCATCAAAAAAATATTAAAAATCTAAAGTAGTCTATTGTGTTTATGTTCATATTTTTTGATAATTTCTACAATAATTAAAGTAAATTTGAGTATAATAGTTTGAATGAATACTTTTAAATACTTTAATTTGAATATAAAAACAACATAAGATAATTTTTAAATTAATTTTCAAATGAATTAAATTAAACTTTATTAAAACATGCTTAAATAAAAAATAGTTTAAAAAAAGGAGAAATAATATGAAAAATGTAACACAAGAAAATTACATACTTGTAAGTGCAGCATTAGCTTCAGTAATCGTGGCATTTTTATTAAATGCAGCACCAGTAGCATTACCCTCAATAGCAAAAGCATTTGCAATGAATAATATATTGCAAAATTGGGTAGATACAATATACTTATTATCAATAGCAGTATTTTCCATACCTTGTGGTAAAATATGTGAAAAATTCGGACTAAAAAAACTCTTAAAATTAGGAATAATAATATTTACAATAGGAACATTAGGATCAGCACTATCACAAAATAGTTACATGCTCCTATTTTTCAGATTTATATTAGGAATGGGTTCAGCAGTATTAAATGTATCTTCAATAGCATTATTAGTAACAGCAATCCCCTCAAATAAACGAGGAAAAGCTTTAGGAATTGCAGTAGCAGCAGTATATATAGGAATGGCATTATCACCAATATTAGGTGGAAGTTTAGTATATAATTTAGGATGGCAAGGTCTATTTTATGCAACAATACCTGTACTAATAATAAATTATTACTTAATATCCAAAGTAACCAATGAATGGAAATCAGACAAAAATGATAAATTAGATCTAACTGGGACAGGATTATATGGTATAGGAATAATCTTATTTGTATATGGATTTACAACAATACTAGAACCAACAGGACAAATATTGACAATACTAGGAATATTACTATTAATATCATTTGGTATATGGGAATTAAAAATAAAAAATCCAATATTTGAAATAAAATTATTTAAAAACATAAGATTTACAGCATCAAATTTAGCATGTTTAATAAGTTATTTTGCAACATTTATGGTAATATATATTTTAAATTATCACTTCCAATACATACTAGGAATGAATTCACAAACAGCAGGATTATATTTAATTATACCTTCAGCATTAATGGCTATAATGTCACTAATATCAGGATCATTATCAGATAAAATAAAAGGAGAAAAACTAACTGGAACAGGATTATTAATAGTATCAATAGCATTTTTAATATTATGCTTCTTAAATGAAACTACTCCATTATACATCATATTAATAGCAATGTTTTTACAAGGAATTGGTTATGGACTATTTTCAACACCAAATACCAATTTAATTATGAGTACTGTACCTCCTGAAGAAGTATCAAAAGCTTCAGCATCAGTATCAACAATGAGACTCATTGGACAAACAATAAGTTTAGGAATACTAACAACAATATTTGCAATAATAATGGGAAATGTACCAATAGTACCAGAATATTATGGGCTATTAATGACAAGTTCACAAACAGCATGTATCATAGCAACAATTTTATGTGTCATAGCAACAGTAATATCATTCTTAGGACTAAAACAGCCTAATAATTAATAACTTAATTTAAATTTTAAAATATTAGAAATATAATATAAATGTTATATTTCTAAAATCTACTAACTTTTTTTTATTTTATTACAACACTACTTAATCTTCAATAATAAATAGATTTTTTTAATAGTTCATAACTATATATAATATATTTAATATCAAAATTTAATAAAATAACCAACTTTTTAAAATAATAATTCTAAACACATAACATAAACTAATAATGAGGTAATTAAAAACTATGGTATTAATAATAGACGCACAAGTATCAGGTATAGCAGGAAACATGTTCATAGGATCACTATTAGATCTTGGAGCAAGTTCTGAAAAAACAATGGAAGTGATGAAAACTTATGCAAAACCATTTGGAAAAATAGAAATAGAATTAACACATCCATTAAAAGCAGGAATAAAAACAACACAAGTGCATGTAAAAACAATAGACAAAAAAGCAAGAAAATATAATGAAATAATTGAAAAAATAGATGAAATTACTAAAGAAAATTATCTTAATGATAAAATAATAGAAAAAACAATAAAATTATCAAAAAAAATTTTTAAAACAATACAAGAAGCTGAATCCACATTACATAATAAAGATATAAATGAATTACATTTTCATGAAGTAGGAACAGCTGATGCAATAGCCGATGTAATAGGTGCAACATATGCATATCATTTATTAGGGTTAGATAAAGAAAAAGTATATTCATTACCTGTATCTGTAGGATCAGGACAAGTAAAAACACAGCATGGATTAATGCCTGTACCAGCACCAGCAACAAATAAAATACTTGAAAATGTACCTATAATAGGTGGACCAATAAATAAAGAATTAGCAACACCAACAGGTGCAGCAATTTTAGTAAATATCACAGATGAATATATCCAACATCAACCAATAACTCAAAAAAGAAAAACAGGTTATGGTGCAGGAACACTAAAAACAGATACATTAAATGCATTAAGATTAATACATGCTCAAGCAATATTGCCTGAAGAAAATTTAACAATATTAGAAACAAATGTTGATACAGTAACAGGAGAAATACTTGGAGGACTATTTGATAAATTATTAAATGCAAAAGCACGAGATGTTACAATAACACCTATAATAATGAAAAAAAATAGGCCAGGACATTTAATAAAAATAATAACTAAACCTGAAAATGCAGATAATTTAACACGTATCTTAATGGAAGAAACAGGAACTCTTGGTGTAAGAGTTATACCCTATGCACATAGATCTGTAGCTCATAGAGAAATAAAAAAATATGTTCTAGAAATAAATGGTAAAAAAGAAGAAATACAATTTAAAGTTGGATCAATACAAGATAAAATAATAAAACATACACCCGAGTATGAAGATATAAAAAAAATAGCTTATAAAAGAAATATGCCAATAAAAGATGTAATGGATCAAGCACAAAATGAATATATAAAAAAATATGGGAGATAAAAAATGAAACCTAAAGCAATAACAGTATTATCTGGTGGATTAGATTCAACTGTAGCAACAAGTATTTATGCTAAAAATTATGATATACATGCATTAACATTTGATTATGGACAACATAGTCTTAAAAAAGAATTAGAATCTTCAAAGGCTATATGTGAAAAATTAAATATGAATCAATCAGTAATAAAACTTGATTGGTTAAAAAAAATAAGTAACTCAACATTAACAACAGATAAACCATTACCGAAATTAGGTGATGATAAATTAGATGATAAAAAAACTTGTGATGATACTGCAAAAAGTGTATGGGTACCAGGACGAAATACAGTATTTACTAGTATTGCATTATCCTATGCAGAATCAATAGATGCAAGTATAATAATTGTTGGATGGGATTATGAAGAAGCACTAACATTTCCAGATAATAGTAAAGAATATTTGAATTCATTTAATTTATTGATAGCAAATGGTTCTTTTCAAAATATTGAAGTAAAAGCACCATTAATTGATATGGATAAAACAGAAATTGTAAAAACAGGTTATAAATTAGATGCTCCTATGGATTTAAGTTATTCATGTTATGAAGGTGATGATAATCATTGTGGTATATGTGAATCTTGTCTTAGAAGAAAAAGAGCATTTAAACAAGCAAATATTGAAGATCCAACAAAGTATAATATTTAAAAAAAATTATTAAGTTAAAAAAAAGGTGAAATTTATTCTAATACTATTAGAAGATCTCCTTTTTCAACAGTACTACCTTCTTCTATTACTATTTCTGAAACTTTACCTGATTTGGAAGATTTTATATCATTTTCCATTTTCATAGCTTCTAGTATAGCAACTGTGTCTCCTTCATTAACTTTATCGCCTAATTTTACTTTAAGTTTAATTATCATACCTTGCATGTTGGATACTATTCCATTTTCAACAGATTTAATTTGTTTAGAAGATGGTTCCATTTCCATATATCCCGTTGGAACAATTTTAACATCAAATACTTCTCCATCCACATCTACACTATATTGTGTTGGTATATTATTTGGTTTAAATTCTGTGTGTGGTTCAGGTATTTCTTCTTCTATAATTTCTCCTTTAAGGAATTTTTCAGCTACAGATGGATATAATGCATATGTCAATATATCTTCTGGTTTTTTAACTAAACCTTTTTCTTCTGCTTCTTTAGTATATTTTTCAAGTTCTGGTGGTATAAGATCTGCAGGTCTACAATTTACAGGTTTTTCATCACCAACAACTTCTTTGTATAATTCTTGATTAATTTCTGCTGGTGGTTTTCCATATAATCCTTTAAGATAATCTTTTACTTCTTTTGTTACATTAGAATATCTTTTTTTACTTAAAACATTTAGTACTGATTGTACTCCTACTATTTGACTTGTTGGTGTTACAAGTGGTGGATAACCTAAATCTTTTCTTACTAGTGGTATTTCTTTAAGCACGTGTTCATATTCTTCTATTGCATCTTGTTGTTTTAATTGTGATACAAGATTTGATAACATTCCACCTGGAACTTGGTAAAGAAGTACATTTGTATCTATTTTTTCAGATAATGGATCTACAAGACCTGCATATTTTTCTAATAATTTTTCAAAGTATTCAGCAATTGTTGTAAGTTTTTTAAGATCTATTCCAGTATCATGTGATGTTCCTTTTAATGCTGCAACTAAACTTTCTGTTGGAGGTTGTGATGTTCCTCCAGAAAATGGTGAAATTGCTGTATCAAGTATATCTACTCCTGCTTGACAAGCTGCTTCATAACTCATCATAGTCATTCCACTTGTACAATGACAATGTAAATTAATATCTAAGTCTGTTTCTTCTTTTAATCTTGTTATAAGATCATATGTTGTTTGTGGTGATATTAATCCTGCCATATCTTTTATTGTTAATGAATCACATTCAAGTTCTTCTATTTTTTTAGCAAAATCAATATATTTATCTATAGTATGTACTGGACTAATAGTATAACTTATTGTTCCTTGTACATAAGCTCCTTGTTCTTTTGCTGTTTTAATTGATGTTTCCATATTTCGTATATCATTTAATGCATCAAATATTCTAAATATGTCTACACCATTTTCATATGATTTTTCTACAAATGATTTAACTATATCATCTGAGTAATGTTTATATCCTACTAAGTTTTGTCCTCTAAGAAGCATTTGTATTGGAGTTTTTGTAACATTGTCTTTTAATTCACGTAATCTTTCCCATGGATCTTCATTAAGGAATCTTATACATGAATCGAATGTTGCACCTCCCCAAGCTTCTAGTGAAAAGTATCCTACATTATCAAGATCCTCTAAGATTGGTATCATGTCACTTGTTCTCATTCTTGTTGCAATTTTTGATTGATGGGAATCTCTTAATGCTGTTTCAATTATTTTTACCTTAGTCATATTATGACACCTACAGTTTAATTTTTTTTTATTAAGCTTTTTTTGTTAATTTATTAATTGAATAATATTTTTAGTTTTTCCTATTTGAATTGTTAGACCTTTTATTTTTTTTACTCTTTGATTATAATAGGATAAACTATTTTTTCATTAAATTTCATTATAATATGTTATGTTATTATATGTTTGAAGTATTATATAATATATGTGTTATTTTGATTTATTTCTATTAAAAAATGAGTAATAAATTTATTATTTCATATCATTTTTAAGATTAATTCCATTTTAAATTAAAATGATAATTATTTTTATTCATGTTATATTACACATATGTGTAATATTATTTTTATTGAATAAATAGTAATTATAGTTAAATAAGGATAAGAATATGTATTTTTTAAAATAAATCTATTATATGGGATGGATAATATGTATGGAAATATACAAAAGAATATTGCAAATATTTTAAGCATATCTAGAATTTTTTTATCATTTATGTTGTTATTTTTTGCTATAAATAGTATAGAATTTATAATAATTTATATAATAGCATGTTTAACTGATATTTTTGATGGATTTTTAGCTAGAACTTTAAATTCAGTTACTAGTTTTGGTTCAAAAATAGATAGTTTAGCAGATTTCATATTTGTTGTAGTTATACTTTACATGATTTTACCTTTAATTAAATTCAATATGTTTTACATATTACTCATAATACTCATAGCATTTACACGTTTTTTATCAATGGGTGTTTGTTATATTAAATATAAAGAACTTGTAATAGGTTTACACACATATTTTAATAAATTAACTGGATTTGTTTTAAGTTTAGTACCAATATTATTCTCATGGATAAATTTAGATACTTTAATAATAATTGTATGTATTATTGCATTACTATCTGCTATAGAAGAATTACTTATTAATATCAAATCAAAAACATTAAATAGAGATATTAAAAGCATATTAGAATAAGTTTAAATATTTGGGGATTAAAAAATAATTAAAATAAAAGATTTATTTTAATCTTTTACCTGAGATAGGTTTTTTATTTTGCCAACTGTATCTTCGTAGTCTGCTTGTTTTACCAAATCCACAAGATGCACAGAATTTTTTAGTTGGATTGTATGCGTTTCTACCACATCTTCTACATCTTATATGGTTCTTTTTATTTCTTTTACCAAATGATGGAGTTCCTTTCACTTTTATCTTCCTCCTATTTTTTTTATAATTGTGATATATCACTTTTTTATAAAGAAGTATATTATATAACAAATCTAAAAAATTTAATTATATAACTTAAAAAAAACTTTCTTATTAAAAAAAGTACTTAAAAAATAATAAAATATGAAAATACTAAATTAATAATAAAAAGTTCAGTAATTTCAATCTTATTTTTCTAGTTAATATTTATTAATTTTATTACTATTATTTTTTATTATTTAAAAAAAAATAATTTATCATCATCTAATAAAATTTTCAGATGACTTAATTATATAATAGTTCTTTTTTTATTAAGGATGATTAATAATCATCAATAATAGACTTTATTAAAATAATTATAAAAAATAAATTATTTTCTCTTTTTTTAGCCTGGGGAAATATAAACTATATTATCTCCACGAACTAAGACCACACCTAATCTACGTGCAGATTCACCATTTTCAAGTTCTTCAGCATCATTAAGTACGAGATTCATATGCATATCAAAGCTTTCTAAAGCACCTCTAAACTCTTTTCCATCTTTGAGTTTAATTAATACTTGTGAATTTAATGATTTACCAAGTGCATCTAATGGTCTTGAAGTTGTATTTTTTTGTTCATTCACTATTAATCACCTTATTAATATATATAATTTATTTTGGTTTAGATTATATTTAAATGTATTTATTTATTTTTCAATATTCTTAATTTAAGATTAAACAATTTTTTTTAGAGTTTTTATAGATTATTTAAAGAATATTATTGATCTATGTTATTATATTTGTTTAATTTAATTAATATATTCTTATATTTATTTATATTTATTAAAACTTACTTTGTTTATTTTTTAATTAACTTAATTGATTTTTATAACTTAGATTTGATAATTTTTTATTATTAACTTTAAGAAAGTAATACTAATTATTATAAATATTATATTTATTAATAATTACCTTTTCTAATAATCATTATAATTACAATAATACCTAAAATAGCACTAAATATAAATCCAATAAATCCTAAAAATGGAAATCCAAAAATTAAAAAACCTCTATCAGTAAGCATAATAAGTGAAGATCCAATAAGCATGGCTGATGTAATTAAAGCTAAAGATAATTGATTTGAAATTTTAGAAGCAATATTAGTTAATTTTTCTTGTTCTTCATAATCCAAAGATAATTTAATGTTTCCATTATTGAATATTGAATAGAACTTTTCAATAAAATCAGGAAATATACTTATTAAATGTTCAAGTTCAATATAGTTCTCATTAATATTAGATAATACTTTTTTAGGTTTAAAATTATTAGTTATTAATTTTTTAGCATAAGGTTTTAATATTGCAGTAGTATTGAACTTAGGATATAATTTCTTACCAATATCATCAACCATACTAATAGTACGAATAACCATAATTAAATCTTTAGGAATAACAATACCATACTTAACTAATGTATCATTTTCAACTATTTCTTTTAAAACACCTGTAATATCATTAAACTCAACACCATAATATTTATCCATTAAATCCATTATTTCATATCTAACATTATTAATATCAGTATCTTCAGTTATAATATTCATATATTTTAATTGTTTAATAATACCAGTAATATTATCATCTGAAATAAAAATAAATAATTTTGCAAGTTCATTACGACGAGAATCATCTAAATGACCAATCATTCCAAAATCAATTAAACTAATTCGATTATTTTTTAAAATAAAAATATTACCTGGATGTGGATCAGCATGATAAAAACCATATAATAAAATTTGTTTAAAGAAAATATCTGCACCTAAATAAGCTATATGTTTTTTATCATAATTACTACTATTATTATCTAAAACAGTGTTTAATTTAATTCCTTTAATAAATTCCATAATTAAAACATGTTTAGTACTATTTTTATAAACATTAGGTATACGAACTTCATCCTCTTTTAACATAGATCTAAAATGTTCAATATTTTTAGCTTCAATAGTATAATCTAACTCTTTATAAATATCTCTTTCAAACTCTTCAACAATACCTGGTAAATTATAAGATTTTGCTTGAGTAATTTTATCATCTATCTTTTTAGCTAAATATTTCATAATACTAATATCAGTTTCAATAGTCTCTTTGATATTAGGATGTTGAATTTTAATAGCTACATGTTCATTATTAAAATAAGCACTATGAACTTGTCCAATACTAGCAGAAGCAATAGGTACTTTATTAAATTTTTCAAAAATATCATCTATTGAACAATTAAAATCAGACTCAAACACTTTAGAAATATCATCATAACTAGTTGCAGGAGTATCATCTTGAAGTTTTGCTAATTCATTTGCTAAAGGAAGACTAATAATATTAGGATAAGCACTTAATGTTTGCCCTAATTTAATAAAAGTAGTACCTAACTCTTGTAATACAAGTCGAACACGTTCATTAAAATCAATATCATAAGTATCTTCTTTATTAAATGGATTTGAAAGCATGGTTTTAAGTCCAATTTTTTGAACAATACCACCAAACCCATATTTAATTAATACTTTTGTGATTTGATTTAAACGAACAATATTCTTTTTTTGAGTTGATAAAACCATGTATATAATTATTGATTAATACTATAAATATTCTTTTTTTATAAATAATCAAAAGTATATAATATATTATAAATTTAATAGTTAAATCAAGTTTATAAAGATTAATAATAAAAATAATAGAAAGAAATATAATATAATACATAACTAAAATCATAATAAAGAAGATATAATTATAATAAAATTAATATGGGGCTAAAAAAATTGAAACATAACAAAAGATATCATCTAAAAAATAAGAAAATAAAAGAAATAAAAAAAGAATTAGGAACTTATGAAATATTAATTCCACCAAAAACATCTGTTGAAATGATAGAAACAGATGGTAATTTTAATATATTAGTAATAAATAATGAACCTATATTATTAGAATTAAAAGATGGAAAAATTATACCAACATTAAAAGCAGTAACTAATCTTGATTTAAGTCATAAATATGTAACAGTTGATATGGGTGCAGTAACACATATTATTAAAGGAGCAGATATAATGTCACCAGGAATTGTTGATGCAGATACTCAAATACAAGAAGGGGATATAATAACTGTTATTGATGAAAATCATAAAAAACCACTAGCTATAGGTAAAAGTATTATAACTGGTCAAGAAATGATAGACAATCAAAAAGGAAAAGCAATAAAAACATTACATTTTGTTGGCGATGAAATATGGGATTTTGCAATATGAGATTAAAATATGATTCTGGAAATGTAATTTCATCTAAAGTACATCAAATTGGTGTATTAGCATTAGGTTCTCCACTAGAAAATCATGGTAGTGTATTACCAATAGATACTGATTCAAAAATAGCATCATACATAGCTTTAAATTCAAGTATAAAAACTGGTGCAGCTTTTATTGGTATAATACCTGCTGGAACAGAATATTCTTATGTTGAACATGGTATTCATCTAAAAAAAGAAGATATAATAAATAACCAAATTATTCCCTTTATAAAAAATAATAAAGAAAAGCTTCAATTAGAAAAGATTGTAATAGTAAATGCTCATGGTGGAAATAATTTAATACAACCAGAAATAGAATACATAGAAAAAAAAACTAAAACACAAATAATATTTAATAATAGTATAATTGAAAATGAAGATGCTCATGCATCAACAGTTGAATTATCTATGGGAAAAGCATTAGGTATAGCAGATATTAATAGATTAGATGAACATAAAGACACTATATTACATCCAGAAGTAGCAATGATAGGCTTAAAAAAAGCAAGAATAAACAATAAAGAAATAGATAATGAAGCAAAAATTGTTGAAGAAAATGGATTTAAAATAGATGAAACACATGGTAAATATTTATTAGATAATGCAATAGAAAATGTAATAAAAGATATAAAAAAATTAATTTAATCCTTTTATCCTTTTTCAATTTTTTGAATTAAATTATTAGCTTCATTTGAAACTTTCTTGTTTTTAAAAGCAAGACTTATTCTACTTACTGCTTCTAATACTCTTATAATACTATCTAACCAACTATAAATATCTCCAGGATATATTTGAATTTCATAATTACTCATAAATTCACGACTAATCCATAAAGGATCATAACCATGCAATCTACGATTAAGAATATGATCTGAAATATTCATTTCAAGACAATCACAGAAAGGTTTTTCTTCACATTCACAAGCCATAAATTCAATTTGCATATCAATAATTTTATCAATAAATTGAGGATCTAACTTAGCAATATTATCACCAGAACTTAAAATATCACGGGTAGAATCAGCAAATAATCTAGTAGAAACATTAGTTTTCAAAGCTTTACTTAATTTATTAGTTAATCTATTAGTAAGATAAGCATTACTAAATGGTTCAACATGTTCAACAAGTCCACGAATATTATTATCATTTAAATGTTTACGAATATATTCTGCTTTAAATAATGATAAAAATGATGCTGATACTGCACGACCATAATCTGTAGCAACTAAATGTTTATTTTTTTCTTTAATAAGTTTTTTATCAAATAAAATATCTAATATCATATCACTAGTTAAGGGAATATTCATTTTATCATATTTTTTATTAATATCTTTACTAGTGATACCAGGCATTGCACAAATATCGGCTAATACCTGTTCAATAGAAGAATCTTCATTATAATGTACATGAATATTATCAACATCACTATCTAATAATTCAATAGCCATTTCATCTTCAGGTTGATTATCATACTCTTTATTTAATTCAGGTAACAAATAAATTTTTCCAATATCATGAAAAGAAGGTCTACCAGCACGACCAAGCATCTGTGAAAAATCATTATGACTTAACCATTGATTACCCATACGTAATGTTTCAAATATAACTTGAGATGCTGGAAAATCAACACCTGCAGCAAGAGCAGCTGTGGTAACTACTGTGGATATTTTCTGTTTTTGAAAATCTTTTTCAATACGAACTTTTTTACTATAAGATAAACCAGCATGATAAGCTGCAGCTGTTATACCTTTTTTTTCAATTTGTTGGGAAATTTTATGAGTTTTTCGTCTAGAATTAGTAAAAACAATTGTTTGACCTCGATATCCTTTATTAGATATAGTATTATATTCTTTTTCAGATAACTTACCAATAATATCCTTTTTTTCATATTCAGATTTAGTAAATAATAAATGTCTTTCGAGAGGTACTGGACGTTCTTTATACTCAATTAATTTCATATTAAATTCATTAGCAACTTGTTTAGCATTTTTAATAGTAGCTGATAATCCAACAATTTGAGTATCAGGATAAATATTAGTTAACCTTTTAATAAGACCATTTAATCTCGGACCACGTTCTTCATCATCTAATAAATGAATTTCATCAATAACAACAGTACCTAACTTACTTAATTGATGAGCTTTTCCAGATCGAAGAAGATAATCAACACCCTCATAAGTACCAACAATAATATCTGCATTTTTAACAGAAAAATCTTTAATTTGTAATTCACCTTTAGCTTTTATACGATTAGAACCCACTTTAATAGCAACTTTTAAACCTAATGGTTCATAAAGCTTCTTAAAATCACGATATTTTTGATTAGCAAGAGCTACAAGAGGTGTTAAAAAAATAAATTTTTCATGTTTTAAAGCCTTAGGAACACCAGTTAATTCACCTATTAATGTTTTACCTGAAGCTGTTGCTGAAACTGCAAGAAGATTCTCATTTTCTAATAATTTTTCTTTTATAGCAATCATCTGAATTGGCAATAAAAATTTCATTTTCTTTAATAAAACTTTTTTAAAAGATTTGGGAATGGGTAATTTACTAATAGGATACTTAGGTTTATTACTTTTTTTAACAGTTATTTTATCATATATAGTTAAATTATCATTCTTAATAGGATTAAATTGAGGATCAAAAATTTGTAAAATTTTATCTAAATTTCTAGTCTTTTTTAACATCTTTTGAAAATTATTAAATGTTGCATCATGATAACCACGCATTTTCATTATACGTTTAATTTCTTTTTCAGCACAATTTTTACAAATATATTCATTATTAGTTTTATAAGCTGATTTCTTTTTTAAAATAGTAATATTACCTTCAAAAGTACAATGTCTACAAATATTAACAATAGTATAAGGAATATTGAGAGAAGTTAACATTTCTTCAATTTCAATATCTTTAGTAGCAAGACCAATATTCTGCTTTCTTAATAATTTAATAACAGACTTAGGAGACTTTAATATTTCATCATTATCTTCTTTAACAATAAACTTTGAAGGTCTTATTCTACCATCAGTTTCACTTAATTTCATATAACTATAAAAAATAGGCTTTTTTTGTCTATTAATAGCACCTTTAACAGAACCAATAGGATATAATTCTACAATCTTTTTATTTCGTCTTAAAATTATCATACTTAAAAATTACATTTTCCTCTAATTTTATTAAATAAAGTATATTCTTAAACTCCAAAAAATATAACATTCTATTTAACTTATAGTAAAACATTTATAGTTAAAAGAATTTAATATTTTTGAAAAAAATAAATTGTATTAAAATATAAATATATAATTAAGTATATTAGTATAACAAAAAAATGATATAGGAAGTAAAAATTATGGATGATATTAAAGCTAAATCTTTAAAAATTAATGATTTAATAGATTATCAAAAAAATTCTGTAGTAAGTAGAGAAATAATAAAAAAAGATACAGGAACAATAACAATATTTGCTTTTGATAAAGGAGAAGGTTTAAGTGAACATAGTGCACCGTTTGATGCTATGGTTCAAATAATTGAAGGAAAAGCAGAAATAACAATTTCAGGTAAATCAAATATCTTAGAAAAAGGTGATATGATAATAATGCCTGCAAATGATCCACATGCATTAAAAGCATTAGAACAATATAAAATGATATTAACTATGATAAAATCTTAAAAGGAGTATAATATAATGAAAGTAGTATTAATAAATGGAAGTGTACATAATAAAGGATGTACATACACAGCATTATCAGAAGTAGCAAGTTCATTAAATAAAAATAATATAGAAACTGAGATAGTAAATATAGGAACAAAACCAATAAATGGGTGTAATGTTTGTCTTAAATGTAAAGAAACAGGAAAATGCGTATTTGACGATATGACAAATGAAATAGCAGAAAAAATAACAAATGCAGATGGACTCATAATAGGATCTCCTGTATACTATGCAGGACCTAGTGGAGCATTATGTGCATTACTAGATAAAATATTCTATTCAAAAGGAGCAACATTTGCTGATAAACCAGCAGCAGCTATAGTAAGTTGCAGAAGAGGTGGGGCAAGTGCAACATTTGATAGATTAAATAAATACTTTACAATATCAAATATGCCTGTAGTACCATCACAATATTGGAATTCTGTTCATGGAAATACACCTGAAGAAGTACTTCAAGATAAAGAAGGACTACAAATCATGAGAACATTAGGTGTAAACATGGCATGGTTATTAAAAAGTATTCAAAATACTGAAAAACCTAAAAGGGAAGATAAAATAGCAACTAATTATATTAGATAATTATTTAAAACATTTAAATTTAATATTAACCTCCTTATTTAATCTTTTTTTTATATAAGTCCTTTTATTTAATTTAATTTTATTTATAAAATACTTTTCTTTTTATATGATAAAAAACAAAATAAGAAACATTAACTATAAAAGGGGGTGAAAACGATAAAAAGAAAAAGTAAAACAATATTGTTCTTAAGTTTAACAATAATATTTATACTAAGTCTTAGCACAATAAACGCAACAAATGATTTAAATACAACAGATACACTTGAATTACAAGAACAAACAGTTACACCTG
>JAUNXU010000081.1 GCA_030539615.1 Methanobacteriaceae archaeon
ATTCTTTTGAAGAATCTAATTTAATATTTAATTCTTTACGAATATTCTTAGTGATTTTTATAGGATTTTTAAAAAATTTTATACTTTTTAAATTAAGCTTTCTAGTAGAATGATAATAATTATATAAAACTTTATTTGTATTATAAGAATCATTAACCATAGTTACACCAATAAAACAAAAAGTCTTCTTAATTTTTGATACTAAAATAATAATATCATCAGGTTTAACTTTTTTAATATTCATAGCTCTTTTTTTTAAAGAACCTAACTTATTAGAATAAATAACATTATCCAAAATATCCGGTTTAACATTAACAATCCAATATTTTGTATTTTCATTACATTTTTCTAGTAATGCTACCTTTTTTTTAATATATACTCCTCCAAATAGTAATATATATAATCAAATTAATATTAACTAGTTAACTATTCATTAATCTCTAAATTAAAATGATCTATTAATATTAATATATGTTAAACTATAATATTTATATATAGAGACTGTTTTTTCATAAAAAATGTATAAAAAAAATATTTAATTAACTGGAGACTATTTACCATGGATAAAAAATGTCTAATATGTATGAGACCTGTAACAGAAGAAAAAAAGACATTATGTAAAAAATGTGAAAGAAAAAGATACGCAACCAATATTATTTATTTAATGCAAGACTTCACAAACTTCAAAACAGAATTTAATCAAAAACTACTAATTGACAACAAAATTAACAATCTAAAAAGATTAGATTACAAATGGACACTGGAAGAAACAGAATTAATACATAAAAAATCCAATAGTAAATACGTATGGGCAGAATTAAATTATATTAAATCATTCATGGAAAAATATAGTATAGATAATGGAAAAAAATTCAGCACTAATCTAAATATTACAGAAAATACAGAAAATACATGTAAAAAATGTGGACAACCAATAACAAAAAACAAAAAATACTGTAAAAAATGTAAAAAAATAAATAAAACACTAAAAAATATAGAAAAAATCCAAGAATACACAAAAGAAAATCAACCATTCACAATTCAAAACATAACAGAAAAATCCAATAAAGAACCATACCAAATAGAAGGAATAATATGGGATCTAGAAGAATCTGAACTAATCCAAAGAAACAATACAGAAGAATACACACTAAACAACAAAAAAATAAATGAATTCCAAAACAAACACAAAACACCAAACAACACAATAAAACCACAAGAAACAAAAGAAATACCAAACAAAGAAACAATAACAGAAACCAAACCAGGAGAAACTAATAAAAAACTTAAAATAAGAAATATACTAAAAGATATCAAAATAAACACTCAAACACCAGAAATAAAAGAACAACCAAACAAAGAAACACCACTCAAAATAATAAAATACACTCCTAAATTAAAAAATAAAACAATAGAAATCATCAACAAATTAAATCCTAAACAAAATAATCCTGGAAAATTAAGTTGGCTAATTTATTACAATGATTATTCAGGCATACATGGAGAACAATATAACACATACAAAGAAATATTTGCAAGAAAATCTTCATTTAAAACAAATAAAGAAATTAAAACATCTTTCATACTTCAATCAAAAAATAATAAAAACATATATAGGATAGAAAAAGAAAACAAATGCTATTATGTTTACAATTTAAAAACATTAAATGAAAATATAGAAACAACACAATTATATAACACTAAAGAAGAATTAATTTCAGCATTAAATATTCATAAATCAGAAGAAAATAATACCTCTAAAAACAACACCATTAACCCAGAACTAAATACAGATATACTTAAAGAGCCATCAGACAACGAATTAAATAAAGAAAAAGAAACCAATAATAAATTAGATTTAAAACCAAAGAATAGTTTTATTAATTTTAAAAAAGTAAGTTGGTTAATTTATTATAAAGAAAATAATACTATAAATGGGGAAAAATATGAAATATATAATGATGCATTTGAAAGAAAATCTTCATTCAAAAATAATAAAGAAATAAAAATATCAGAAATATTCCAATCAAAAACAGAGAAAACACGATATTGGATAAAAAATGAAAATAAATGGTTTTCTACGATTAATATTAAAACACTTGATAATAATGATAATTTAATAAAATTATATGACACAGAAAAAGACTTAATCTTCGCATTAAACATGCAAGAATCAGAACAAAAACATAATACTTCTGAAAAAACAACTAATAACTCAGAAACCAATACAGATATACTTAAAGAGTCAAAAGATAATGAATTAAATAAAGAAGAAGAATCACATATACAAAAACCATTAGTAAAAGTTAATAATACCATAAAAAATATTGATAAAGAAGAAATAATGCTTCATCAACAAAATAAATCTCAAGAAATAATTAATAAATTAAAAACCAAACAAACACCTATCTCTAATTATAAAAAAGAAAGTTGGTTAGTTTATTATAAAGATGAAACAGGCCTAAATGGAGAAGAGTATAAATTATATGACGATGCATTTGAAAGAAAATCTTCATTCAAAAATAATAACAATCTTGAAATATCTAAAATATTACAATCCAAAACTAATGAAGATGTATACTGGGTAGAAAATGAAAACAAATGGTATTTCCTTAAATTATCAAACAAAAAAATAGGCACAAAAAAAGAATCAGTTCTAGAAGAATCATTATTAACTAATGATTTGGAAAGTATTAATAAAACAATTACTTATAAAAAATTGATAAGATTTGATAAAGACAAAGAAAAACAAATAATATGGTTAAGAGGTTTAATTGAAGAAAAAGACTATATAACATTATTAGATTTACTAAAAAATACTAAAAATACTGAAAAAATATCAATATCAAACAATGCAACATATAAAGATGTATTTATAGAATACATAATTAACAAAAAAGAAATAGAAACTTTTTTAAAAACATTAAAAGAATATGGTTGGGAAGATGAGAATAAACAATTAAAAGAAGAAATAAAGACAAGCAATGACGATAATATAGATTTATTAAATTTAAATTCAAATAACGAACCTGAAAAAATAAACATAAATAAAAATGTTAATATAAATCAAAATAACTCAAATGAATTTAAAAATAAAAAAGCTTATAATATTGAAGGAAAATATTCACAAAAAACTATTAATGAGTATAAAGAAACTATTACTAAAATATTAATAAAATTAAATAATAACTCAAAGATAGAATTATATGAACCAATCAAAGAATATACAAAAACAATATGCACACAAGCTATTTCTAATCATTTAATAACAGGATATAATAAAAATATTCTAATAGGAAGTGCAATATATATGGCTTGTAGGTATTACAAAGAACCACGAACAATTACAGAAATAGCAAATGTTACTCAAACATCAGATAAATCAATTATTAAACTATCTAAACGATTAACATCTGAATTAAATATAAAATTACCTTTTACAGTACCTGAAGATTATTTAGAAAGATTTGCAAATGAATTAGAATTATCAGATGCTGTAAAAATAGATGCAAGACAATTAATAAAAATAGCAAGAATACATGGATATAATATACATACTTCGCCTAATGGGGTGGTGGGTGCAGCATTATATATTACTTCAAAAAATACTACAACAATAAAAGAACAAATAACACAAAAAGAAATAGGAAACATAGTTGGAGTTTCAGAAGTAACCTTAAGAAAAAAAGTAAATGATTTGGAAGAATTCCATGTAGAATTAATAAATAATAAATATGATATTAATAACTAAATAATTTATTAAATTAAACCTACATATTCTAAAATTTTATCAGTATCTTCTAAGACAATAATAGATTTATCATAACATTCTTTAATTACTTCTTCTAAATCTTCTTCTTCATCCCATAATTTCTGAGATATTTCAATTCCATATTTGTCAATAATTATCTTAAGAACATAAACAGAAATGAAAATATCATCAACATATCCATAAGGACCATAAATTTGTTCTGGAATAACATCAAGAGGAACTACATAATAAGCAATAGCAGCACTAATTTTTAATTTATCTTCTTTGGATAAATATTTACCATAAAACATTAAAAGATTAGACAATAATTTATACAATGCAGGACCATAATCAATAAAAGAAGCATACTCTCCATCATATCCACTTAAATTTTCTTTTAAAGCATCATAAAACTCTTTAAATTCTTCACCCATAATATTAACTCCCATACCAATAAATCTATTTTTTTTATTATAAATAAAATTGTATTTTATTGCAATATTATTAATTATAATAATTTTATATAATATTATTCCAGATAGTATTGTTTGTGTCATGTTTTATTGTTTCGTTTTTTGTTTGTATATTAATTTTTTCTTTTTTCTCTGTGTGCATGTTTATTAGAAAATCATGTAAAAACTAAAATAAAGTATGGTAAAAGTTATATATAATATACGAATGGGTCTTAGATTTTTAGTATTTTTTTGAGGGTGGTGAGTTCTTTTTTTTCTTGTTTTATTATTTAATTGGTTTGGGTTTTGTAGGGTGCTTTTTTTAAGGGTTATTTAAAGTAAAAAGGGTCTTTTTAGACCCATAGATTTAAATACTAAGACTAACAAAGTATTAATTGTGAAATATATGCTTGTTAGTTTAATCTATGATAAAAAAGACCCTAAATTTAGTTTGTTGAAAGAAATATTTAAATATATTGATAATAAATCATTTCTTAATATCTGTGCTATGAAATGGTATTAGAAATACTAAATGATGCAATCATCTGTTAGAATATTGTTTACTAGCTTCTTTTTTGAATATCCTTTAAGTAAATTAATAGATGATGATAAATACCCAACCTTCTTTGAGAAAATTTTTAAGTATAAAAAAGAACGAATTTTCAGCAGTTCAAATTTCAGAATATTTGTCTCGTTTTAAACCACAGCAATTTGAGAAAAATAGTAAACAGCCTATTAAAAAGACTAAAGTAAACCTACTATGAAAAGTTAATAGACGGTTTATTGTTGATGCAACACCAGAAAATGTGATATTAATAGTATTACGTAAATATGTGACTCCTAAAAAAATTATGAAAAATTAAAGCTACAATTGGTTACAGTACAACAAAAGGCCATTATATTGGATTCAAAGTAACAGTAGTACTTAAAAAAAACATTATGTCCATGTATCAATATTAATCCATTCTGGATCACCACATAGGCTCCAAAATATTAGATAAAGTATTAAAAAAACTACAAAAAAGACGAATAATCAATACAAAAAGATACCATTACTCTTTGATAGAGGCTATTACTCATATGCAAATTATTGCACATCCATTAACAAGTACAAAATCATCCCAATCATCTTTCCTAAAAGCTCCTATAACAAAGAAAAACTCAAATCCAAAATGGCATATCCATTAACCGTTTACAATTCACAGAATATAACTAAAGATAAAAAACTAATAGAATACCTAACTAAAACATTAATCCAAAAAACTAGATAACTGGAACGAATTAAAACCAATACTAGGACTAATCGAAGATTTCTTCAAAGTAGCAAAAGATGCATTCAAATTAGGAAAATTCCACAAATATACAAAAAAATCAATCAGCAAAAGCATCTACCTAACAATATTACTAACAAGCATAATCATACAATATGATACAACACTAAAACAAAAATGCAACAATTAGCAGAAGGAAACATAAGAATAAACCCACCAAAAAAACACTACAATAAAAATAAAAAAACTAAAGAACAAAAAAACATCAAACTAAATGCACCCTACAAAACAAAACAAGAAACACTAATCACACCACCAAAACAAACACAGACAACACTTGAAAATTTCATAAAAATCTAAGACCATATATATAAAAATTTTAAAAAATTCACAAAAATCTAAGATATTGATAATAATTGTCAGTTGGATTTTTAACAGATTCTTGTAGAATTTAAACAATAAATATTATAATATTTCATCAATAGGTGCTTTTTCTATTCCTAAAATTTCTTTGTTTGGATTATCAAAAGGAAATTTATATATAATAATTGAATCTTCATCTTTTTTTATAATTTTTTTTAATCCACTATTTACTTTTTGGTATTGGCTTTTACTTAATTCTCCTTCAAAAACAGAATTTTGAACCCAATATAAGTGTTGTCTTAAAAAAGCTTTGACCTTATTTACTCTGTTTACTTTAATATCATATACTATTAATACATACATTATTTTTTTCCTCTTACCACCATATTACAAATGGTTCATATTTTTTTATTCCTATTATATGTTTTTTTAGTTTATATGCTTCTAAACGAATTAATCTTTTGTAAGATACTTTTCGATTTAATGTTTTATGTTTTATAGTTGTTTTTAATTTTTTATCATATTCTTTAATAAATGTATTTTTTCCTTTTTTATTTAACATGCAATAATTTAGTTCTTTATCAAAACTGTTCTCTGTTATCATTTTTTTATTTACTAAATAAAATATTAAACGATCAATAAAAATTGGTTTAAATATTTCACTAAGATCTAATGCTAATGAAAATCTACGTTCTAAAGGTTCATGTAAATAAGATACTGTTGGATTAAGTTGTGTTCTATATATTTCACTTAAAACAGTTGAATACATTAAAGAATTTCCAAAACTTAATAAAGCATTCATCATATTTTCTGGTGGTTGACGTGTTCTTTTTTCTATTTTAAAATCAGATGGTATTATTTCATCAAATTTTTGATAGTATTCTGAATGTATTCTTCCTTCTATATTCATTATTTCTGGTATATTACCTACTGAATAAAGT
>JAUNXU010000082.1 GCA_030539615.1 Methanobacteriaceae archaeon
ATTTACACATAAATACTCATTAGATTAAAAATAGTAACTAGAATAAAATCATAAATCACTTATTAATGATATATGGTCTTAGATTTTTATGAAATTTTTGAGTGTTGTTTGTGTTTTGGTATTGTATCATATGGTATGAGTATGTTTGTTAGTAATATTGTTAGGTAGATGCTTTTGCTGATTGATTCTTTTGTAATATTTGTGGAATTTTTGTGATTTGAATGCATCTTTTTATTTTAAAGAAATTTTCGATTAGTCCTCGTATTGGTTTTAATTCATTCCAGTTTTCTAGTTTTTTGATTAATGTTTTAGTTAAGTATTCTATTTTATCTAATATTTTGGAGTCATGTTGTGATCATAGAATGGATTAATATTGATACATGGACATAATGTTTTTTTTTTAAGTACTACTGTTACTTTAAATCCAATATAATTATCCTTTTGTTGTACTGTAACTAATTGTAGCTTTAATTTTTCATAATTTTTTTATGAGTCGTATATTTTAAGTAATACTATTAATATCCCATTTTCTGGTGTTACATTCAATAATAAACTGTTTATTAACTTTTCATAGTATGTTTACTTTAATCTTTTTAATAGGCTATTTACTATTTTTCTCAAATTGTTGATGGTTTAAACCTAGACAAATATTCTGAAATTTGAACTGCTGAAAACTCATTCTTTTTCATACTTAAAAATTTTATCATAAGAAGATTGGGTATTTATCACCATCTATTATATTTACTTAAGGGATATTCAAAAAAGAAGCTAGTAAATAATATTTTAACGGATGATTGCATCATTTTAGTATTTTTAATACCATTTCGATCACAGATATTAAGAAATGATTTATTGTCAATATATTTAAATATTTCTTTCAGCAAACTAAACTTAAGGTCTTTTTTATCATAGATTAAACTAACAAGCATTACTATCACAATTAATACTTTATTAGTCTTAATTTATGGGTCTAAAAGACCCTTTTTACTTTAAACAACCCTTAAAAAAAAGTACCCTACAAAACACCAACTAATTAAATAATAAAACAAGTAAAAAAAAGAACTCACCACCCTCAAAAAAATACTAAAAATCTAAGACATTATATTAGAAAATTATTTTATTTTTTTTTATAAAATTATTATACAAGTTTATTTTTATTAATAAATGGTTAATTTATGGTTATTTAGTACAAATCATTTATATAATGAGTATTTTATAATAATAACTATGAATTTAACAAAACAAACTATTTTTTAAATAATTTTTCATTGATTATTTACCATAATATTTATTGTTAAATTCCATATAGAAAATGAGAAAAGTTAAAAATTGTGTTAAATAAAAGACTGAAAAAAGATTATTATTTATAAATTTATTATTTTTGAATATAGTCCCAAACATGTTTAAGATTAGTTTCAATAATTTTTTTACAATTAAAATCTTCTTGAACAATCCATAAAAAGAAAATTCCATTAATATTAAATTTAATAAACATAGCTAATTCTTCAGTACAAATATCTAATCTAATTTCTCCATTTTCTTTTCCAGAATCTATTAAATTTTTGATGTCTATTGTATATTTTTTATTAAATTTATTGTAATTTTTACTTATTTCTTTATAATGTTGTATTCCTTCAAAAGAAAGTAGTAATATTTTTTTAAAATCATCATCATGTTCCAGTTTAGATGTATAATCTTTATTTAAACCTAACATTTCTATATAAAATGATTTTAATTTTGTTAATGAATTACCTTTAGATTTATTTGCATTATTTAAATATTCATAGTAAGTTCCAAGTATATATTTATCTAAAACTGATAAAATTAATTCATCCTTGTTTTTAAAGTAATAATATAAAGTACCTTGACTTATATTTGAAGTTTCACTTATATCTGATGATGATACATTATGAAAACCTTTTTTTAGAAATAGTTTATATGTATTTTCCATTATTTTATCATAGGTTTTCAATTTAATTACCTTCATTAAAAAAATAAAATTTAAAATAAGAAAAAGATTTCCTTTTAATTATTCATAATTATAGAAACCTTTTCCTGCATTAATACCTGTTTCACCAGCATCAATTTTCTTTTTTAAAGCTGCAGTTATTTTTCCTTGAATTGAATCTTTTTCAGTAGCTCTTGGATCCATAATACCTATATTATAAGCAGTTACTAAACCAACTACATCTAATATTTGGAAAGGTCCTAATGGTGCACCTGTAGCTATTTTCCATGTTAAATCAATTGTTTCAACATCTGCTACTTCATTTGCCCATAATGCTTCAGCTGCAGATAATAGTGGAACAAGTAATGAATTTAATATATATGCTGGTTGTTCTTTTTTAAGTTTAAGAGGTATCATACCAATTGCTTCTGCAAATTCAACAACCATATCATAATATTTCTGATCAGTTCCAGCATGACCCATAATTTCTCCTGTATTATTTTTCCAAATTGTATTTGCAAAGTGTAATGCAAGATATTTTTCTGCACGACCAGTATATTCTGCAAATTGACTTGGAAGTAATGTAGATGAATTTGTAACTATTACTGTTTTTTCAGGGAGATATTTAGCTAATTCTTCATAAAATGCTATTTTTTGTTTAGGATCTTCTGCAATAGCTTCAATTATTAAATCTGCATCTTTACCTGCTTCTTCATAACTTGTTGTTAAAGTCATGTTTTCATAGCCTTTAATGAGATTTTCTTTTAATTGATCAATTTCATCATCAGTTAAATCTTGTTTATTTGTTAAACCTCTGCAATATGCTTTAGGATTAGTTTTCATTTCTTCTAAAGTTTTTAGATAAATATTCTTAAATCTTTCAAGTTTTGGTTTTGCTCTTCCTATAGAATCTTCACTTCTTAACCATACTGTTACATCAAATCCTTTATATGCTGTTTGAATTGCTATTTGACTACCTAAAACTCCACTTCCAGCTACAACTACTTTTTTAAAATCCATTATTTTTTTCCTCCAATGTGTTATGTTAATTAATAATTTTTATTAAGATGTATTTAAATTTATCGAGTGATCACTCGAATAATAAATTTAAAATTTTAGATATAAACATTAATAATAAAATAAGTATAGTATAATAAAATAAAGAATTAAAATCAAATTTTTAGAAAAACTCAATAAATAAAAAGAAATTAACTATTTAGAATAAGTTATATTACTAATCAATTATATATAATTAATTAATAATTATATTTAAATAGATTAAGCTGATTTTATGGAAATGAATTTACTCTCAATAATTTTTCTTGCAATAGCCTTAGCAATGGATGCATTTAGTGTTTCATTAACTAAGGGTTTTACACAAAAAAAATTAACAAAAATACAAATATTATTATATGGGCTTTTCTTTGGATTTTTCCAATTTATGATGCCTGTAATAGGTTATATTTGTGGTACTACTATAGCAGGTTATGTTTCAAGTATTGCACCTTGGATAGCATTCATATTATTACTTTTAATTGGACTTAATATGATTAAAGAAAGTTTAGATGATGATGAAGAAATAACTGACATATTTACTTTTAAAGAGGTAACTTTACTTGCAATTGCAACAAGTATTGATGCATTTGCTGTTGGTTTATCCTTTGCAATGCTTAATACAAGTTTGTGGATTCCATGTATTATAATAGGTATAGTAGCATTCCTATTTTCATTAGTAGGAATATATTTAGGTAAAAAATTAGGAGATTATTTCGGTGATAAATTCCAAATACTTGGAGGAATAATACTTATTATAATAGGATTCAAAATACTATTGGGATTTTAAATAGGTGAAGAAAATGAAAAAAAATGTGAATAAATTAATATTACTTTTAATATTAAGTACTTTACTATCTACAACCATAAGTGCATCAGATACTGATGATAGATCAATAAAACATGATTTCAAACCATCTAAAATAACATTTGTATACAATGATCATAATACAACAACATATCAAGGCGATACTGGATTAATTGAAGCATATTGTACCAATACAGTGGATAATACAACATATTATATGAGTGAAAATGTAGTGCGTGGAATTGCATATGCAACTAAAAAAACATTTAATTTCAATGAAAATATTGATATAACACAATATACTGCTACTGATGGAAAATTTATGATACTTAAAATGTATTATAAAAATGGAACAGAAATTCAAAGTTTAAGCTTAATGGATGATAATTTAACATTAGAACAACAAAAATACTTTGATAATTATCAACAAGAAAAAAGTGATTATGATCATAAAATAGATCAAATGAATTCAGAAAGTTTACAAGAAGGACAAAATTATTTACTTGAAAAACAAAATTCACGTAAATATGGATATTATTTTGGACCAGGAGGACCAGGAATAATATATAATCCATAAAAATAACATATATATTTTCTTTTTATCTTTTTTTAAACTATAATCAGTTTATTTAAACTTATTTGTAGTAATTTTCGAAACAGAAACTTTTAAAATTTTATTTTTAACATCTTCATTAGAATCTATTGCATTTAAAAATAATGAAACAATTAAAGATACATTATCTTTATCTAAAAATCTACAATCAAGAACAATATTATCCACACCAATATTTTTAATTATAAATAAATAATTAACTAAACATAAACATTTACTATTTAAAAAATGACTAAAACCATTATAATCAAATAATACCTTAAATTGAGAATTATCATTACAATCTTCAAATATAATATCGTCAACATTATTCAAATCAGATTTTAAATTAGAAAAATCATCCATACTAAGCATAACTTCTAAATTACCATAAACAAATAAATCTAAACCCAGATCAACATTATTCAAATGAGAAATTAAATTTTGTATTTGTTTTAAATTTAATTCAGGTGAAATAATCAAATTATTAAAACCAGAATTAATTAAATTATCGACAGTAAAACTATTTGAAACATTTAAATTAGAATTACCATAAACTTTACAATCAAATAAATTACCCATACAAGGACTATCACCCATAACAGAAATATTAATATTTTTAGAATATAACTTATCCACAATAATTTTACATTTTAAAATATCTTCATCAGATATAAAAGAAGATAAAACCCAAACTAATTCAATTTTATTTCCACATAATTTATAAGCTTCTTCTAGTAATTGAATAATATTATCAAAATATTCTTTTGAAGTAGAATATATAAAAGATGGATCAAAATATACTTTACTAACAGGATATTCAAGAATAGTCTTTAAAAGATCTATTGAATCAATAAAAACACACATTCCTAACTTATTTTTAGAAATAATATTAACAGATTTATATTCTTTAATAAAATTATTTAAATTAGTTTTAGCCATGTCAATAGACTTTTTACTAGGTTTATAATAATCTAATAATAATTTAGTAGATTTATCTAAAATATCACGACGAAAACTATTAATATCTTTAATAGAAATAAAAAAATTATCTAAAATATCATCAATAGTAATATTATCAATATAAAACGGAGTTTCACCAGTTTTAGATAATTGTTTCTTAATAATATCTACTGTAACAGGACGATTAACTGCTTTTTCAAAATGATATTTTGATTTAAAATTAAAACTTAAAATATTATCACCAATAGAAAAATTAACATCAGCAAATAAACACAATTCATTATCCCAACTAATATTAATAGATAATGGAATATTAGATTTTATTTGTTCATTTTTAAAAGATTTTAATCTATCATGTAATGATTTAGAATAACTAATAAAAACATCAGATCCTTTAATAACATTCTGATTAACTTTCAAAACAATTTTATTCTTATTTTGTTCTAAAATATTATCAACATAAAGACCAGTAACATTACCTTTAAAATTAAAAGCTAAACCATCACCATTTTCTAAAACAATATCTGTTCTAGAATATTTAATAGTAACTTTATTCTTATTAAAAGAAACAACTTTCCCTATATATAATCCATCATGTCCAGGAGTTTTACGATCCATAACTTTACTTGGTTTATTATTAAGTAAATAACCACCAGTAAATCCTCTATTAAATACTAAACTTAAATCAGTTAATCCATCTTTATAAGAATTATTATCAAGAATATTATGATAAGCATTAACAATAGATACAACATAATCAACTGATTTCATACGCCCTTCTAATTTAATAGAAGAAACACCAGAATCAATAATAGAATCAATATCATTATATATAGAAAGATCATGAGTAGATAATAAATTACCTGATTTAATAAAATTATTATTAATTTTTAAATTATATTCTTTACGACAAGGTTGAGCACAAAATCCCCGATTACCACTACGATTACTATTAAAAGAAGAAATAAGACAATCACCAGAAACAGAATAACAAAGAGCACCATGACCAAAAACTTCAAGCTCTAAATCAATATGCTTTTCATCTAATTTAGAAGAAAAACTATTAATTTTATCAATACTTATTTCACGAGGTAAAATCACACGAGAAAACCCATTATTAAAAGCCCATAAAATATTATTATAATTACCTAAAGTCATCTGAGTAGAAGCATGAATAGTTAATTCAGGAAATAACAAATTAATTAAATACGCTAAACCAATATCTTGAATAATAACAGCATCAACACCAATCTCAAATAAAGAAAAAACATACTTAAGAACAGATACAATTTCAGAATCATAAATTAATGTATTAACAGTAACATGAACTTTAACTCCATTAAGATGAGCATAATTAACACTTTCTTTAATCTCTTTTAAACTAAAATTTTGAGCAAAAGCTC
>JAUNXU010000083.1 GCA_030539615.1 Methanobacteriaceae archaeon
CTTTTTTAGAATCTTCCTCTTTTTTAGAGTTATCTTCTTTTTTAGACATTTTTTGTATAATACTTTCTGCTACATTTACTATTGGATCTATTACTGTTGATAACGGTGGTGTATAAGAAAATTCTAATGATACTACATCTTGACATTTCAATTTTTGTGAAATTATTATTGTCATTGCATCTATTCTTTCTGATACTGCTTCTTTTGAAAACATTTGACAACCAATAATTGTTCCATCAGTTTTTGTAATTAATTTTATTGTTAATGATTTTGATCCAGGATAATATCTTGCACGTGTCAATGTTTCCATTTTAGATGTTATTATTTCTATTTTATTTGCTTTTGCTATTGCTTCAGTGTATCCTACAGCTCCTATTTCATAATCTCCTATCTTAGATACTGTTGAATTTAATACTGGTTTGAATTCAGCTTCAATTCCAGTTATATTTTTTGCAGCGACTATACCTTGTCTTACTGCTGTAGTTCCTAATGGTGACAATGTTTTTTCATTTGTTATTGCATCAACTACTTCTACACAGTCTCCAACAGCATACACATTTTCTTGTGTTGTTTGCATATGAATATCTGTTTTTAATGCGAATTTTCCTCGTTTACATCCAATTTTTTCTGCAAGTTTTGTTTGTGGTCGTACACCTGTAGATAATATTACCATGTCAACAGGTACTTTTTCATCATTTATTGTTACTGATTCTACTTGTTTATCCCCATTTATAGTTTGTATTGTTGTACTAGTTAGTATTTTTATTTTATGTTCTTCTAGTTTTTCTTTTATTTTATCTGCCATGTCAGGATCAAATGATCTTGGGAATATTTGTGGTTTCATTTCAACTAGTGTTACTTCTTTACCTTTTTGTGCTAATTCATATCCTAATTCTAGTCCTATTGCTCCACCACCAAGTAATACAATTTTTTTAGATTCTTTTGCTTGTTTTTGTACTTTTTTACCGTCTTCAATTGTTCTTATTGTAAATACATTTTCAAGATCTGTTCCTTTAATTGGAGGTACTAATGGTTCTCCACCTGTTGCTATTACTAATTTATCATATTTTACTCTTTGTGTTTGTTTTCCTTTAGTGATAACTACTTCATTATTTCGTTTATCTATGATTGTTACTGTTGCTTCTGTTAATACACGTATATTTTTTTTCATGTATTCTTCTGGTTTATGCATTATTATTTTATCAAAATCGTTAATTTCTCCCCCAATTACATAAGGTATGGCACATGGAGAGTATGCTATGTTTTTATCTTGAGTTATTACTATTATTTGTGAGTCCTTATCATTTCTTCTTATATTTGATGCTGTTGTTAATCCTCCAGCTCCTGCACCTATTACTACTATATTCACTCTTTTCACCATCTTCTTTTTTTTATAAATTTTTTTCCTTTTTTTAAGGGTGTGTTGTTATTGTTTTAATATCTGTTATTTTCTATTATTTAGTTTTATATGTTTATTTTTTATTATTAATTACTATTTTTTTTTATTTGTTAAAAAATTTTATTTTATCCTTATATTTTATTGTTATTACGACTATTTATTGTTAATATAACTATATCTTTTCAATGTTTTATTAATCATTAAATTAATATTTCATAGTTAATAGTTATTTATGGTTTATTATAGTATATCTGACCTATATTACTGTATAATTATTTTAATTTTTTAATAAAAACTAGTTATAAACACTTCTTAAAAAATTATAAAGGAGGTTAAAAAAGATTTAAATTAAAAATATTTCATATTATAATTTTTCATCTTCATCTAATGCTACTCTCATAGTATCAGGATCTTGTGGCATATATTGTAAGAAATCTTCAGCTGCACGTTTTACATCAGAAGATCCAATTATATATCTTCCTGCTATTATAATACCTGCACCATTTTCTATTGCTAAATTCACTTTATCAGGTGTTACTCCTCCAGCTACAGCAATGAGACCTTTTTTACCTAATTTTTCTTTTATTGCACCAATGTTTCCCCATTCAGATTGTTGTGATGTATCATTTGCATCTTGCATAGTTTCTTTATCAATATTCCTATGTAATAAAACTATATTTGGTTTAATTGATAATTGATCTATTTTTGCTGGTATATCAGATACATTCATCATATCAAGAATAGAATAAATTCCTTGTTTTGAACATTCATGTATTGCTTTTTCTATTGATTCAATAGTTCCAAGTCCAGATATTGCTACAGCATCGGCTGTTTCATCTGCAACCATTTTAACTTCTACTCTTCCAACATCTAAAGTTTTAAGATCAGCTATTATAAATGCATTAGGTCTTAACTCTCTTATCTTATTAATTATTCTTACACCGAATTTTTTAACTAATGGTGTTCCTGCTTCTATAAGTATTCTTTCACGGTTAGGTAATTGTGATATAATACTTTCCATTTTAGCTTCATTATCTAAATCTAATGCAACTTGTAAATATGGAGGGTTCCATAATTTAACTGCTTTGAATCCCATAACTGGATGTGTTCCCCTATCTTTTTCCATTAATACTTTATTCATAGATGGATAATTTTCTAATGCTCTTTTTATTGCTAGTTTTGTTGCACCATAATTGTATTGATATATTTTTCTGTAGTTAGTTGCTTGTGGATTAATATAAACATTTACCATTATAACAATATCTTCTACTATATCTTTTGGTATTATTCCATCATCTACTGCATCTGCTACAGCTCTTCCAACTGCAGTTTGTGCTGGACCAAATATTTTACTAGCATCATCTAAATTTTGTACTGTTACTTTTGGTATTATAAGTGTTGCAGGTTTTGTTGGTAAATTAGGTCTTATAACTGATAATAAAGGTGTATGACCTACAGACATATTTGTCATGTTAGTTGCAAAAGCTGTCCCTACAGGTCCATTTTTATCACCCATTACTAAATCTACATGTGCTAATTCATTTCCATCGCCTATTAATGCTTCTCCGATATTATACATTATTTTTATTCTCCATTAAATTTTTTATAAAAAGTATTTTTTTGATAATCATTATATAAATTAAATTTAAAACCATTATCATTAATGTAAATCCAATTTTTAAATTATAATATTATATTTGTTATATCCAATAATAAAAATTATCTATTTAAAAAAATTATAAATAAAATTAATAAGAAATAAACAAGATAATAATAGGATATACAATAAAGGAGTTAAAAAAGAATTGAAAATTGATACACACATTCACAGTAATTATTCATATGATTCAGCTGCTAAATTAGAAGATATTATAAAATATAGTAAAAATATTGGTTTAAAAGCTATTGCTATTACTGATCATGATAATATTAATGGAACTAATAAAATAAAAGAAATGGATCATGAAGACTTAATTATTATTCCTGGTGAAGAAATCAGTAGTAAATCAGGACATGTTATAGCTTTAGGAATTCAAGAACATATTAAAGCTTTACAAACAACTCCTGAAACTATTGACCAAATACATGAACAAGGTGGTATTGCTATTGCAGCTCATCCTTATTGTTTATATCGTAGTGGTATGGGTAAAATTGTAGAAGAAGTTAATATTGATGCTATTGAAACTATGAATTCTCGTTTTATATTCGGAATTTCCAATTATAGAGCTAAAAAATTATCCAAAAAAAAGAACATACCTGCTATTGGAGCTAGTGATGCTCATTTTATTAAAGGTATTGGAAGTTGTTATACTCAAATTCCTAATGCTGATAATGTGGATGAAATATTAAATCATATAAAAAAAGGAAATAGTAGTGCTCATGGCGTTCGAACACCATTTCAATTAATTATTAAAGAAACTATTAGAAAACGAGGTCGTAAAACTAAACCAAAAGTAGAATAAAATATTATTTATATATTTTTAATCTAAATATATAATCATCTCTTGTTCTTGTTGATACATCTATTTGATTATATGTTTCAGGCGTAGAATTTATTATTGTTTTATTTAGTTTATTTATTTCTTCTAATGTATAATAATTATTTGAAATTGTTTTTTGAGTAATATTCATTAATTTCTCTTTTGTTTTTATATTTAAATCATTATTTATTTTTAGTTCTGATGTTATATCATCAATAAAAAGTTGGTGTTTATCACCTTTTGTATTGAAGATTATATTTAATGTATCTTGACTTTTTTTATATTGATTTGTTGGTATTATTTGATTTTCTTGATCTAATATTATAGATACTGATACAATAATTATTAATAATAATGTTATTGCTAATAATGCTTCTATTATAAATAATTGTCCTTTTTTATTCATAAGTTACTTTCTTTAATTCTTATTTTCTTTATTATCCTATTTTTTTTATTTATTGATTCTTGTGTAGCTTTATCAATTTTATATTTCATTTCTTCATATTGTTTTGGTGTTATATCACCTATTAATTTTTTGATTGGAGTATATGCAGCTTCCCTAAACTCTGGTTTTATTATTTCTTTTTTATTTTTATCTATTAATACTGTTTTTCCTGTATCAGTTATTTTTCCTATAGGTTTTATTTTTATATTTACTTTTTGAATTGATTTAATTATTTTTTCAGCATATTTTGGTGATACAATTATCATTAATGAATCTGTAGATATTCCTAAAGGATCAATATCAAGTATTTTTAACATTTGTAGTACTTTTGGATTTATTAAAGAATATATTTTTTCCTTATCTATCTCTATTCCTAACTTTGTTGTTTTATTAATTTCATTTGCATCACCTCTTATTCCACCATTAGTAATATCAGTCATTGCATTAGTTTTTTCTAACAAATTATCTTTTATTAGTTGATTTGTTGCATGTATAAATTGTGTATTTAATGTTTCTTCAATTACTTCTGGAAAATTATTATATAATGCTGTTGTTGTTATTGTTCCACCACCAGCCCCTTCTGTAAGTAAAATTATATCACTAATTTGTGCTTCTTTTCTTGATGTAGGCTGTATTGTTGATGATCCTACTGCACCTACAGCTCCAACTAATCTATCCCCCAATACCATATCCCCACCAACTCTTAAAGTACTACCAGATACTAATGGCACATTTACTAATTCAGATACAGTACATATTCCTGCAGTATAATCTAATATTTTTCCAATATCACCATCATCAGCCAAATGAATATCACTTATTAATGCTATAGGTTTAGCACCCATTACACAAACATCTCTTAATGTTGCTCTTGCTGTATGAAATCCTGCTAAAAAAGGATATTCACTTAATCTAGAATGTATCCCATCTATAGCTGTTGTTATATATGATTCTTTTTCTGGTGTATCTATCTTTACTACTCCACCATCATCTTGTTGTGTTGGATTTATTATTGCTTGTGTTTTTGTTTCTTGTATTATATGTGCTATTTTACTATGTACATAAAAATCACCTTTTCCACGAGACCCAACACCAAATTGCCCCATATGAATATTTGTATGAGGATATGTTCCTATTAAAGAATTTATTTCTTCTTCTGTTTTATTAGTATTCTTTATTTCTTTAATTATTGTTTTTGCAAGTTCATTTGATTGTATTGTTGTATTATGTTTATACTGTTGTATTATTTTTGCCAATTGTTGTTGTATTATTTGTTCTGACTGATTATCTATTAATTGCTTTCTAACATACTCTTCTAGATCCATTTTCTTACTTTCCATATTTCATTAATTTATCATATTTACTCAATTTGGTCTACAAAATTTTGTAATATTTGCAATCCATACTTTCCACTTTTTTCTGGATGGAATTGAAGTGCACAAACATTATTTTTACTTACTACAACTGGTACTTTACCACCATAATCAACTGAAGCTTCAATAATATCTTTATCTACAGGATCTACATAATATGAATGAACAAAATACATATACTTACCATCCATACCTTTTAATAAATAAGAACCTTTATTTTCTAATATTATTTTATTCCAACCCATATGAGGAATTTTATAATTAGATCCCAAATTAAAATGTCTTACACAACCATCAAATATGCCTAAACCTTCTGCTTCTGGACTTTCTTCACTACTTTCAAATAAAACTTGTAAACCAAGACAAATACCTAATAAAGGTTTATCTTCTAAAACATGATCTAAAATAATATCTTTAAACTTCCCAATATTTTCCATACTAGATCCAAAAGCACCAACTCCTGGAAGAACCAATGCATCAGCTTCTTTTAAAATATTTCTATCATTAGCTATTTTAACATCTACATTAATTTTCCTAAAACCATTATAAATACTTCTTAAATTTCCACTACCATAATCAATAATCTGAATATCAGTCAAAAAATACACACCCTTATTAAAATTTTAAATTGTTATATTTATTATATATATTTCTATATTATTAAGTCATTTCATACCATTAAACCTATTTTAAAGGTGTTATTTATTTTAATTCTTATGAGGTTGTTAAATCTTCTGATAAGTTTGTTATTAAAATTTTATTTCTTTTTTATTTAAACCAGTTATTTTAATAATTTCATTTATTGAATAACCTTCTTTTATTAAATTTTTAGCTATTTCTATTTTTCCTTTTATTTTTCCTTTCTTCAATCTTTTTTCCATTTCTTCATCAAATATTTCAATTAC
>JAUNXU010000015.1 GCA_030539615.1 Methanobacteriaceae archaeon
CCACCTTTTTCATATAAATCCCATTTTGTAAATTTTTCAATTAATCCATAAACAGGTGGCATAATTTTTACACAAAAAAGACATACACATCCTCCTATTAACATAAATAAAAAAGAAAATTCAACCATAAACCATCACTTTCCTAAGGTTTTCTTCACCAGGAACTTTTAAGTATCTTAATGCTGATTTTAAATTTTCACTTATCACTGAACCTGTAATATAACTTTCTAATTGTTTATCATATCTTTTTATACTTTCTTCTCCTGCTGAGATAATTATTGTTGATTTTAAACCTATATTTGTTGAAATTCTAGTTCCAGCTATAATTGATTTTGCTGTTATTCTTAATGAACTTGTAAATGGTATTGTTGATGCTAAAATGGTTGGTGCAGCTCCTGCCCAACAATAAGGATTAGCAATATCATCTAATGAATTGGCTCCTGCAGCCTGAAGGCACATTCCAATACCTAAAGTTACAGCAAGCCCTCCAATTATTACTGATCCACCAGAACATGCTAATAATAATCCTGCAGTTATGAATATTCCTCCTCCAAGGTCTTCTAGATAATATAACATTTCTTGATCATATTCATTTAATGTAGGTATTTTATTTAGCCAATCGTTTAATCCGTCTGTTCGAGTACTATGATAACAGTATCCTGTTCCGGGTTGGCTTATTGCTCCTTTGTATATATTTTTATTGTCTTTTATTATTGTTTTTGTTATTCCAGTTTTCATATCTATTATTATTTCTGAATTGTTATTATTTTGTGTATTTAATGTTGCTTGTCCTGTGCTGTTGTCAAATGTTATGATAAGATTTTGGTTGTTATATATGTAGTCTTGATATATTTGTGCTAATGTTGATGTTATATTTTGTCCTGATAATCTTAATGCTATTCTTTCGCATTCAGATACAGTTAATGTTGTTATAAGAGTAAATGTTTTTGTTATATTGGACTGTGTATTTACTACTGTTATTCCTAATCTTGGATCCGGTATGTTTATGTAGCTTGTTCCATCATTTTGAATTCCTACTAATAATTGAGTATCACGACCTTTTACTATTGTGAGATTTAAATGTTTTGCATAAACTTGTGCTGTTTCATCGTTTAACCATAATGTAGTTAATCCTGTTAAGAATGTTCCATATCTTGCTTTTTCTACTCCTTCTGAATATGTTTTATTAGTCCATGATTGCATGATGTTTTGAGTAATCATTTCGTTGGTTATTAGGTATGTTTGTAATATTTCAAATCCATAATTTGAATTATGATCTAATCCATATCCTATTGTTTCATGTCGTGTTATAGTATCTTGTAAATTACTTGTGAATGTTGTTGTTATTTCTTCTTTTTGAATTTGAGATGTACCATATGTAATTTGTATAATTATTGAATTATTTTGATCATTATTTTTCATATGTATTCGTTCAGATCCAAATATTCCTTTAGTAAATATTGCATTTACTTGATTAGTATTATTGTAAGTGTAATCATAATATTTTATAATATATCCTGTATTATCAGTATATATTAATATTCCTGGTTTATTGATATTGGTGGATGTGGGATGAGTTATTGTTTTTGTATTAAAATCATATAATGTATAACCAGTAGCATATGTTGAATTTGCATTTTTTATTATTTCAATATATTTGATTGGTGTGTTTGGTATTTTAATAATGTATGTATAATTATTTACTGTTTTTGTTCCTGAATCTGTCATATATTGATTAAAACTACTAATTTTATTATTTGTTGATGTACTAAAAATATTTAGTTGTGTTAATTTACTAATAGTAAATTCATTAGAGAAACTAGTACTTGATTTAGTAGGCATACTACCATCTGTTGTATAATATATTGTTCCTGGTAAATTTGTTTGAATCATTACACGTTGTTGATTATTACTATAAACTCTTGTTGTGTTAAAAACTTTAATTTCGGGACGAATATTCTTAATAGGGGTAGTATATGTATAAACTTCTGAAGCATAACCATCACTATCTATACTAAAATATTTTAAAGGAATATTTTTTCCTAAATAAAAATTTACTCCATCATTAGTACTATATCTATTATTATTACTATTTCGGGGATTACTATTATCTAAAGTATAATAGATAGTGCAAGCACGATTAGACTTAAAACTAATTAATTGTTGACGATTTTGATAAAAACCAGAAGGTATAATAATTGAAACAGGTGGAGTTACAATTGAGGGTGCTTGGTAAAAACATATGCTAGAACTAATACCATTATTAGTGATAAGTATTGCTTTTATTTGGGTTTTGATACTTATACTTAATTCGCCACCAGTATATATTCTTCCATTAGTAGTAGTGGGGGTAGTACCATTTCTAGTATAATAAATTGTTCCAGCAATATTACCTGTTATTTTAATATTTTGCTGATTATCTCTAACTTCAGTAGTATTAATTATTGTAACTACAGGTATGTTATTATTATTAGCTGGTGCATAAATAATTCCTGAATAATCAGTAATTACAGGTTCAAAAACCACCTGATTTAAACTATCATTATTAATTACATCATCTAGCTTATAATAAGAACTATTATAAAAATAATCAAAAAAGGTGTCAGAACTTAAATAATCATTAGTATATACTAAATTATTGTTAATATTATGTTCGTTTAATTTAGTTATATTTTGTTTATTTTTTTGATCTTCAAATAAAATCTTAGAATTGTTTATATTTTTAGATATGTTTTGATTATAATCATTAGATATGTTTTCATTTTTATTTATATTACTATTAATTGTGTTATTAGAATTTATTTTTTTGTTATTATTTTGTATTGTACTATTAATATGTGTTATTATTGTATTATAATTTTCATAGATGGTATTATTGTCAAAGTTTGTAGTGGTGTTAGCACAAACAAAATTGGACATTAAAACTATTAGTAAAAAGAATAATAATAATTTGTATAATTTAATTTGAATTTCCTCCATGTTACTTTATAATATTAACTTTATACAAACATTAATATGCTATTTATGAATTTTTAAAAAAAAATTATTATAGTTAAAAACTTAAGGTTTGGTAATATATTTGGTTATCCAATTTTTAAAGAATGTGGGATTGTTAACAATTTTATAGTATTCTTTTTCAAATAACTCCATCAGATGTTCTTTGGATTTTATGTAATGTTGTTGATAATGACTCTTTTTATAGATATTCCCTTAATTGTTCAATTGGATTTAGTTGTGGTGAATAATAGTGGTAAGAATATTAAATTTATATTTTAGTATTTCACAGGCCTTTTGCAATAGTTTAGATTTGTGTGTTCTGTAGTTTATCTAGTACTATATTTATAGGTTTTTCTATGGAAAGTATGTTCTTGTAGGGTTGTTTTTCTTCTAGATTTTTGACTATTTGTTTTTTGTGTATTATGATTCGATTTTTTTTATTGCTTATGAATGTTCTTCTTTGGTTAAATATCGATTATTTATTAGTTTTGAATTCTGTTATTAGTTGATGTTTTATTTTCTAAAATTTCTAGTATTGTGTTTATCATTTAGATTTTCATTGTTTATGGCATTTGTTATAATTTGTATTGCTTTGGTATTTTTCATTATTATTTATTCTTATTTTAGCCATTGAATTTTTATCATAGAGGTTATTTTTGGAATTGTCTAAAAATATTCAAGTATGGAATTCCCATTAACTGATTGGAATTCCACAGCTGTTACATTGTATTTTATAGGATTTTTAATTATTGTATTATTGATTTGAGTGTTTTTTACAGAATTATGGAATATTTTGGCATACTTGATTGATCTAAGTAATCCTAAATCTTCCTTTTCAAGATTTATATTGTTTGTTTTTTTTTAAGTTGGTATTCTGCATCTTTGGGCATTTTACTGTATTTAGTGTATGGTTTGGAGTAAGTGTAACCCATTTTCTTTACTATTATTCTGATTTGTTTATGACTATAGTTTACATTAAAATTTTTTAAAATGATTTCATGTACGATTTCAGTTGTTAAATAAGGTTTAATCAGAAACTATTACATGTTCTACACACATTTAAACCTTTAGTTTTTAACTATACATCTAATTTATTGTTATAGTTGTATTAAGTTTAGTTCCAAAAGTATTTGATCCACCATCATATATTATTTCTAATAAATGTGTTCTTATTTCGTATGTGTTGTTTATTATTGTATAATTGAATATTCCTTTAGAATCTACTGTTAAATTGGTTGCTACTGTTTCTTTGTCAATTTTGAATCCTATTTTTCCACCAATTACAGGTAATTGTGTTACAGCACTTGTAACTAATCCGGTTATATTAATTGGTGTTTTAAATGTTGTTATTATTGGATTAAAAGATATTTGTGCTGAAGATCTTTTAACTGTTAATGTATTATTGTTTTCTATTTTTTCATAGTTTTTATCTATGTATACTGCAGTTAGTGTATAATTTTTACTACTGTAATTTGATTGTATTGTGTAATCTAGTGTAGATTGTCCATTTATTACTTTTGATTTTAGTGTGTTTCCATTTGAGTCTTTTAGTGTTCTTCCATTTATTTTGAATATTACTTCTCCACTATTTATTAAATTTCCATTTATATCTGTTATTAATGTTTTTAATTGAGTTGTTTCTCCAGCATATGCTTGTGTTTCTGATATAATTATATTTGCTTTTCCTTTTTCAATAGTTAATATTGCTTTTGATCTTAATGATAAATATTGATTAGTTCCTAGATATACTGCAGTTATTGAGTAATTTTTAGCACTGAATTCTGTTGGTATTGTATAATAATATGTTGTTATTCCATTTATTACTGCTACTTGATTTGGTAATGTTTTTCCATTTATTTTAAATTTAACTGTTCCAGTTTGAATTAAATTACCTGATGAATCACAGATTGTTGCAGTTAATTTTGCAACTTCGCCTTTTGTAACTGTAATATTATTTGCTGTTACAGTTGGTTTTTCTTTAACTAATAAAAGTTCACTATCTGCAGATGATCTTCCAAGTATATCATTTCCTTTATAAATTGCAGTTAATACGTAACTTTTTGCAGCAAAATCTGGTGGTATATTATAGTTTAATGTTGCAATTCCATTTATTAGTGGAACAGTATTAATTGTTTTCCCATTTATTTTAAATACTACATTTCCAGTTGCAATCTCAGAACTATTTACTGCATTTACTGTTGCATTTAATGTTACAGTTTTTCCTGCTTGACTTATAACATTATCTATGGATGTAGTTGTAGGTTCTCTTAATTCTATATATAATTCTTGATTATCAATAACTGCTTTTAAATTACTTTTATTACCTGTAAATGTACAAGTTACATTTTCAGTAATGTAATTATTCTTTGTGAATTGACCATTAGGGTCTGAACTTGAAAGTTTTAATTGTCTTTCAGGTACTCCTGTTATTTGTTCTCCAGTGTTTAATGTATTTAATGATATGTTTAAATTTATAGTTTTAGTAATTTCATCATATGGTGTAGTATTTGTAAAATTCATTATAACATAATTATCAGGAACTCTATAGTTGGTTAATTTTTTCCAATTAGGATTGTTAGAACCCCACCAGTTACTATTTATATTTCCAACACCAGCAACATAAGTAAGTTGAGTGGTATTATCTAAAAATACCGAAGTATCAACATGCATACTATCACTTCCCCATATTGCTCCACCACGAACACCTGCAAAATTATTTATAAATATAGAGCTTTTAATATTAAAATACTCAAAAAAACCATCATAAATTGCCCCACCATATATTGAAGTGTTATTTATAAATGTAGAATTAATAATGGTTACAATAGTTCTACTAAAATCATCTTTACAAATTGCTCCACCATAATTAATATTAGTGGCATTTCCTCCAGTAAATATTGTATTTTTAATAGTTAAATTTCCATAAGAATCTACAAGGAATATTCGTCCGGTTGTACCATTAGGTGATGTACCTTTGATTGTATAACCATTACCCTCTATTGTAATATTTTTGTTAATTGTAATTCCATTTTCAAAATTTTTTTCATTATCTGCTCTTGTATAATTATTATTTAATGTTACTATTGATCCTTCATTAGCATCATTGATTATGTTATTAAGTTCATTAAAATTACCTGTATTAACACTTTTATTTGAGGAAGAAGGTGTTGTTTTAGTATTTATTTGTGAATTGTTAGTAACTTCTATTTATTTGTTATTTGTTTTGAATTTTCAGATTTTGTATTAATATTTGATATTTTTGTTGAGTTAGCTATTGTATTTGGTTGTGTATTCATATTTATTGTGTCATGTGTCGTTGTTCTACTATCATTGATTGTTGTTGCTGATAATGCACTTAAACTTATTATAACAAATATCGTACTCATGATTAATAGTAATTTTTTACTATTTTGCATAATATTTTTTCACTCCATTATATTTATTATTTAAATTTTAGATTTATGAAATTAAAAAAAAAATAAATAAACTTTTAATACATAAAACTATTCACTTTAAATATTTATTTTTTTAGTTATATATAATCATATTTTTAGAAAAAGAGTTTATTTTATTTAAATAGTATCAAAAAAAGAGATTTTAATGGAAAAATGAGTATTTCCATTAGTAGGTTATCATTATTGTTGAGTTTATTCTTGTTTCTTTAGTGTTTTGTCCACCACTATACATAATTTCTAGAAGATACATTCCTACTTTATATCTATTTCTAGTTACAGTGTATTTAAACACACCATTAGAATCTATTGCTAAATTGGTTGCTACTGTTTTACCATCAATTTTAAATCCAACATTACCACTACTTATTGGTAATTGTGTTACAGCATTTTTAATTGTTGCAGTAACAGTAAATGAATTTCTATATTTTACTTTTATAGGATTTACATATATTTGTGAACTTGCTTTTTTAACTGTTAATACACTATTTGTTTCTTGTCTATTGTAATTACTGTCTGAAAATACTGTGGTTATTTTGTAATCTGTTGATTTGAAAGTAGTTGGTATTGTGTAATTTAATGTTGCTATACCATTTATTACTTTAACTTTAATTGTATTATCATTTGCATCTTTTAATGTTTTACCGTTTATTTTAAAAATTGTTTCTCCACTATTAATCATATTACCATTTGCATCTGTAACAATTGTAGTTAATTTTGTAGTTTCTCCAGCATAACTTTTACTTTCAAATGCTGTTATATTTACTTCTCCTTTTGTAATAGTTAATGTTCCATTTGATTTGGCATTTATTTTATTTCCAACATATGTTGCTGTTATTGTATAGTTTTTAGCACTAAATTCTTTTGGAATATCATAATAATATGTTGCTGTTCCATTTAATAATGCAATTCTATTAGGTAATGTTTTACTATTTAATTTAAATTCAACTGCACCTTCTTGAATTAAATTACCTTCTACATCATATACTCTTGCAATAAATTTAGTTGTAGTACCTTTAGCAGCTGTTATATTTTCTACTATTATTCTTGTTTCTTCTTTAATTAATGTAAGAGTACTATTAATTGTTGATGTGGTAAATTCATCTGTTCCATTATATATTGCAGTTATTGTATATTTTTCATTACTATAATCTTTAGGTATAGTATAGTTTAACATAGCTGTTTTATTTACTAATGTTGTACTATTGATTGTTTTACCATTTATTTTAAATATTACAATACCATTTATATTTTCACTAGCATTTAATGAAGTTACAGTTGCATTTAATGTTATTGTTTTTCCTGGTTGACTTTTATAATTTCCCATATAAATATCTGTTTTTTCTTTATCATTGATTATCTGACTAGTTTTATTACTATAGGTATTATTATCTCCATTATAAACTGCAGTTATATTATGTTTTTCTGAACTAATATTATTCAATGTAACACTTTCATTATATTGTCCTGTACATATTTCAATTCCATCTATATAATATGTAATATTTCCTTTTGCAGTTATTGGTGTTACTGTTGGTGTAACAATAATTTTATCAGTAATATTAATGTTAATAGTTATTATTGAATTTGTTTTAGTTACAGTCCATTCTTTTATAGTATCATTTTTACTATTACTATTTATTTTATTAGGATCTGTATAACTTACTGTTATATTATACGTTCCAGGAGAATATTCTAAAATATCAGTTATATTTAAAATTGCAATATTAGTATTAATAAGAGTTGTATTATAATATTTATTTATATTACCTTCTTTTGTTATATTAAATGTTACAATTCCTTTCATAACTGGTTGTTTATCATCAAATATTACAATTGCTTTAACAACAGGATTTTTTGAATATTTAGTATTATTTATTTTTCCATCAATACTTATTATTACACTTGTATTTAATCCTAAATTTAATTTTAATTCTTGATTATCAATGATTGCAGTTATAATGCATCTATCACCATTATAAACACTATTTAACTTTCCTTTAAAAGAAGTGTTATTATTAGTAAAACTACCATTAGGATCAACACTATTAAATGTTACTAATCTTTGAGGTAACTCTGTTATTAATGTAGTATCATTTAATGTATTTAAAGATACAGTTAAACTTATACTATTATTTATAAATGCTGTATTTTTTGTGAAAATCATTATAACATAATTATCTGGATTATTAATATTATATAATAATTTAGACCAATCAGGATTATTAGTACCCCACCAATTACTATTTAATGAAATAATTGCTACACTAGAATCATGATATATTGTTAAATTATCATTATCTACAAAAACAGAATTACTAACATTTAAATTACTAATAGAATATATTGTACCTGTAGTTGCAATGTTACCTGTGAAAATTGAGTTAGTTATAATATTATTTTTTGAATATAGTGCTCCTCCACGATTTTTTGCAATGTTACTTATGAAACTAGTATTTAAAATTTTATTATCATTTCCATATAATGCTCCACCATTATTTGCAGTATTATTTACAAATGTAGTATTTATTACATTAAGATACCATCCATATAATGCTCCACCATCACCATTAATTACATAGTTATTTGAGAAACTACTGTTTTTTATTTTATTATAATCTCCAAATATTGCTCCACCATTATTAGCAGTATTATTTTTAAAAATAACATTTATTATATTGTTAGATTCACCATTTATTGCTCCTCCACAATCTTCTGCAATATTATTTATGAAAGTAACATTTGTAATCTCATTATTATCTCCACATATAGCTCCTCCACCTGATTTAGCATAATCATTTGTGAAATTAGAATTTATTATATTATTATATCCACCATATAATGATCCTCCATCACCATTAATTACACTATTATTTGTAAAAGTACTATAATTTATTAGATTATTATATCCCCATATTACTCCACCATCACCATTAATTGCAATATTATTTATGAAAGTAACATTTATTATGTTATTATCATTTCCAATTATTGCTCCACCGTTATCTGTATGATTAGCTCCAGTAATTATTATATTTTTAAGAGTTAAACTACCTGTGCTAGTAATATTAAATATTCTTCCAGTTGTACCATTAATTGATGTACCATTTATTGTATAACCATTACCCTCTATTGTAATTTTTTTATTGATTATAATTCCATTTGTAAATTTATTTTCATTATTAGCTCTGGTAAAATTATTGTTTAATTTAATTATATCTCCTTCAGATGCATTAGAAATTATATTATTAAGTTGAGTAAAATTATTTTCACCAGTATTTTTAATTGATACTGAAGAAGTTTTAATTGCTATTTTAGACTTTACTTGTTTGGTGTCAACAATTTTAGTTGTATTTTGAATAGTAACTGGCGTATTTGTCTTTGTGTTAATAGATGATGTATTTTCCAGGTTATAGTTATCATTTGTTGTTGCTGATATTGCACTTAAACTGATTATAATAAATAATGTACCTATGGTTAGCAATAGTAATTTTTTATTATTTTGCATAACTTTCTTTTTCCTCCATTATATTATTTTTTGATATTTATAAAATTTTATTAATAAATATAGATATTATAAAGATTAAACTATTATTAAAATATTTGAGTGTATTAAGTGAATATATATGTCACTAAATATAGTATATATTGTGTGGTATTGAAAAAAATTTTTAGAGTTTTTTTTTATTTTTATGTCGTATTTTTTTGATTCTTCCTATGGTTAAGTTTATTATTTATTTTAGTATTATTTAATTTGGATTAAATTAAAATAAAAGGATAAATAGTAGATTAATCATATAAATAATGGAAAATTTAACATAAAAATATAAAATTTTTAGGTTAATAGTAGTAGTAAAGTTTATATATTAAGTAGTTACTAACATATTAATTAGATGCTAACTTTTATAGTAGCAATAAATTAATGCCTCAGTAGCTCAGTCTGGTGGAGCGCTTGACTTGTAATCAAGCGGCCGGGGGTTCAATTCCCCCCTGAGGCTTATTAATTTAACGTTTGGGACCATAGGGTAGCTTGGTCGATCCTTTGGGCTTTGGGAGCCTGAGACTCCGGTTCAAATCCGGGTGGTCCCATTTGAAATAGTATTTGTATTTGTAATACCCGCCTTAGCTCAATTTGGCAGAGCGTCGGACTGTAGATCCGAATGTTGCTGGTTCAAGTCCGGCAGGCGGGATAAATTATTTTATTCTATTTCGAATTTAAATAAAGTTTTCTTTAATACAATTAAAATTTTATTTAATTTATAAATATTCAGTAACCTTTATATACTAGTAGGTACATACCTATTAAATACTGTACTAATGTGTAAGTACAAAAATGCCTTGATAGTGTAGAGGCTATCATGCAGGCCTGTCGAGCCTGCGACTCGGGTTCAAATCCCGGTCAAGGCGTTTAACAATTTTATTAGTTTGGGGCTCGTAGCTCAGTCTGGGAGAGCGCCTGGCTTTTAACCAGGCGGTCGCGGGTTCAACTCCCGTCGGGCCCGTTTTATAAATATTGTATATTTTTTTTTATTTTATTATACATTTTTGTGACAGTTATACTTTTTTTTCTAAAATTTATAATTGTTATGTAGTAAAATTAATTTTTTTTTAATTTGGAGGATAGTATATATTGAAAACTGATATTTTAAAACACCATTTTGTTCCGGAACACACTATTTTATCTGAAGAAGAAGTTAGTAAAGTTTTAAAAGAAGCAGATGTTCGTCTTGATCAACTTCCAAAAATATTGCCTGATGATCCTGTAGTTAAAGCTATAGGAGCTGAAGAGGGTGATGTTATTAAGTTAAATCGTGAAAGTCGTACTGCAGGCGAATTTATATCATATAGGATTGTAAGAGAATAATCTGTTTTATTTAAGAGGAGTATTATTTTTTTCTATAAAAGAATGGAAATATTTTTTGTTATGATGATATAAAGTTTAAAACTTTTAATGTTATTTTCAGGTAATAATAAGGTTTTCTCTTTTTTTTCATAGCACATTTATTTTTATAGTAATTAAGTATTACATTTACTTCTTTTTTTAATAAAATTTAAAGTTTTTACATAATTTAATTGATTTATTACTAAAAAATATGAAATTTATATTTTAAAAATCTAGATCTAGAAAATTAAAAAGTAGTAGAAATATTTCTAAATATATTGAAAAAGTTATTAATAAAAAAAATAGTAGGTTAATTAAGATTATTGTTTGTTTCTTTTAGTAGTCTAGACTTTAAACTAAATAATATTAATTTATTTTTATTTACCACATGAGAAACAGTAATTAATCTATTTTTTTTAATTATTATCTTTTTTTATTTTAATTTAGTTATTTCTTATTTTTTTAGTATGAATTATTTATTTTATGTTTACTTTTATAATTTTTAATTACAATTTCTTCGTTTTTTTCTTTTCTAATGATGCAATGTGTGATTTGTGGAGGAATAATGTTATAAAACGGATTATGTTCAACAGATAATATTAAATAACTTATTAAAACATAAAAGAAGAAATAATTCTTCTTTTTTTCAAATAATTATTAATTGATTAACAATTAGAAGGAGATGGATAGATGACTAAAAATGCATGGAGTTTAGTAAATTCCTTTTTTGATGAATACAATTTAGTAGATCATCATATTAGGTCATATAATGATTTTATAAACAATAAAATACAAGAAATTGTAGATATAACTGATCCAATAACTTTAGATCATGGAAACTACACAATAAAAACAGGTGCAGTTACCATAGAAAAACCATTTATTAAAGAAGCAGATGGATCTAAAAGTGTAATAGAACCTTGTGAAGCAAGATTAAGAAATCTTAACTATTCTGCACATATGTACTTAGAAATGGCATTAGTTAAATCTGATGAAGAAGATGCTGATGTGGAATTAGAAAAAGTATATATTGGAGAATTACCAGTTATGCTTCATTCAGAAATATGTCATCTTCACGGATTAACTAAAGAAGAATTAGAAGATGTGGGTGAAGATCCTCAAGATCCTGGAGGATACTTTATAGTAAATGGGTCTGAAAGAGCAATAGTTACAATGGAAGAAATAGCTCCAAACAAAATAATACTCGAACAAAGTGAAAAAGATAAAGCAGATAGAAGAGCAAGAGCAGTAGTAACTTCAATAAAAAGTGGATTTAGAGCAAGAATAACTTTAGAATATCGAAAACCACGTAAAAAAGGAGTATTTTTAAGAATATCTTTCCCTTATGTTCCTGGAGAAATACCACTTGTAATTCTTTTAAGAGCATTAGGTTTTGAAAAAGATGTTGATTTAGTAAACAGTGTATCTGATGAAGTAAATACACAATTTTTACTCATAGATGATATACAAACAACAGAAATTACAACTCAATATGATGCTATAAAATATGTTGGAAATAGAGTAGCAAAAGGAATGGCAGAAGAATACAGAATAAAAAGGGCAGAAGATGTAATTGACAGGTATTTATTACCTCACATGGGAATTGGACCAGAAGATAGATTTGAAAAAGCAGTTTATCTTGCAGAAATGACAGATATGCTTATACAAGTAATAAATGGTGAACGTGAACCTCACGATAAGGATCATTATGCAAATAAAAGATTAAGAGTATCTGGAGATTTAATGGAAGATTTATTCAGAGTAGCATTTACAAGTTTAACTAGGGATATGACTTATCAATTAGAAAGAAGTTTATCTCGTGGTAAAGAACCATCAATTAAACAAGCAATACGTTCTGATGTAATAACAGAAAATATTAAACATGCAATAGCAACTGGAAATTGGGTAGGTGGACGTGCTGGAGTAAGTCAACTCTTAGATAGAACAAGTTATATGGGAACATTATCTCATCTTAAACGTGTAGTATCACCATTATCTAGAAGTCAACCCCACTTTGAAGCAAGAGATTTACATCCAACACAATTTGGAAAAATATGTCCAAATGAAACTCCAGAAGGACCAAACTGTGGATTAGTAAAAAATTTGGCAATAGTGTCACGATCATCAGAAGGATATCCATTAAAAGAAATTGAAAAAGATATAAAGAAAATGGATTTATTAAATCCTTTGGATCATTAATAAATATAAAAGGGAAGATATTGAAATGGCAAAAGCAACTAAAGTATATATAAATGGAAAACTGATTGGAAACACAGAAGAACCCGAAGCATTTGTAGAAGAAGTAAAACAAAAAAGACGAAGAAATGAATTGACCCATGAATTAAATATAACTTACTACAGTGATAACAATGAAATATACATATTTACAGATCCTGGAAGGGCACGAAGACCTGTAATCATTGTTGAAAATGGAGTATCCAAACTTAATGATGAGATTATAGATAAAGTTGAAAGTGGAGAATTAGAATGGTTTGATTTAATCAATAATGGTATTATTGAATATATTGATGCAGAAGAAGAAGAAAATGCATATATTGCAATGTTTGAAGAAGATGTAACACCTGAACATACTCATTTAGAAATTGATCCATCAACTATGCTTGGAATTTGTGCTGGTATTATTCCATATGCAAACCATAATTCATCACCAAGAAATACTATGGAAGCAGGTATGACAAAACAGGCATTAGGATTATATGTATCTAATTATAATTTAAGAACTGATACAAGAGCACATTTACTTCATCAACCACAAATGCCTGTTGTAAAAACTAAAAGTATGGAATCTACTGAATATGATAAGAGACCATCTGGACAAAACTTTGTAGTAGCAATTCTTTCATATGAAGGGTATAATATGGAAGATGCATTAATTATGAATAAAGCAGCATTAGAACGTGGACTTGGACGATCATCATTTTTCAGATCATATGAAGCATCAGAAAGAAGATATCCTGGTGGTCAAGAAGATCATTTTGAATATCCTGAAAGTATGGTTCGAGGATATAGATCTGAAGAAGTATATAAATATCTTGATGAAGATGGATTAATAAATCCTGAAGTGAAAGTAAAATCAGGAGATGTACTTATAGGAAAAACATCACCTCCAAGATTTTTAGAAGATATGGATGAATTTGGTACTGTAGCAGAAAGAAGAAGAGAAACAAGTGTAACAGTAAGACATGGTGAACATGGAATAGTTGATGCAGTAATGTTAACTGAAACTGTTGAAGGTAATAAACTTGCAAAAGTAAGAATACGAGATCACAGACAACCAGAATATGGGGATAAATTTGCATCAAGACACGGGCAAAAAGGAGTATTAGGATTAATTGTACCTCAAGAAAATATGCCATTTAATGAAAATGGAATGTGTCCTGATTTACTAATAAATCCCCATGCAATACCTTCAAGAATGTCTATTGGTCAAGTTATAGAAATGCTTGCAGGAAAAGCAGGATGTATGGAAGGTCATTGTATGGATGGAACTCCATTTACAGGAGTGCCTGAAACAGAAATAATGGATCTTTTACGTGAAAATGGATATGAAACTTCTGGTAGGGAAACTTTATATAATGGTATAACTGGAGAAAAATTCAAAGCAGAAATATTTGTAGGAGTAGCATATTATCAGAAATTACACCACATGACTTCAGATAAAGTGTATGCTCGTTCAAGAGGTCCAGTACAAGTACTTACAAGACAACCAACTGAAGGAAGAGCAAGAGAAGGAGGATTACGTTTTGGTGAAATGGAACGTGATTGTTTAATAGCTCACGGTGCTGCATTATCATTAAAAGAAAGATTACTTGATGAATCAGATAAATATGAGGCAATAGTATGTTCTGAATGTGGAAGATTAGCAATAAGAGATCGTATACGTGATAGAGTTTACTGTTCAATATGTGGAGAAACTGAAACATTCCCAATAGAAATATCATATGCATTTAAATTACTGTTAGATGAATTAAAAAGTTTATGTATATCACCTAATCTCATATTGGATGATAAAGTATAATTTTACAGGGAGGAAAATAGTTTGAAAGGAATAATAAAAAAAGTATCTGATATAGATTTTGGACTTATGTCCCCAGAAACCATAAGAAAAATGTCAGTAACAAAAATAGTTACACCTGATACTTATGATGAAGATGGATATCCAATAGAAGCAGGACTTATGGACTCAAGATTAGGTGTAATAGATCCTGGACTTAAATGTAGAACTTGTGGTGCAAAAGGTGGAGATTGTCAAGGACACTTTGGACATATAAATTTTGCAAGACCAATAATGCATGTAGGTTTTGCTGATACAATCCACAAAATATTAAGATCAACATGTAAAGAATGTGGAAAAGTACTTTTAACACCAAGTGAAAAAGAACATTTTAAAACAATTTTAGAAGAACACATGAGAAATGGTGAAGATATTTCTAGAATAATTAAAAAAATTCATTTAAAAGCAAAAAATGAAACATGTCCTTATTGTGATGTTGAACAAGAAGATATAAAAATAGATAAACCTGTATCTATAGTTGAAGGAAATTATAAATTAACTTCTAATGAAGTAAGGGAAAGATTAGAAAATATACCTGAAGAAGAATATATTTTCATTGGTATAAATAAAGATGTTGCAAGACCTGAATGGATGGTATTAACAGTATTACCTGTACCTCCTGTAACAGTAAGACCTTCAATAACACTCGAAACTGGTGAAAGATCTGAAGATGATTTAACACATAAATTAGTTGATATTCTAAGAATAAATCAAAGATTAAAAGAAAATATGGAGGCTGGAGCTCCACAACTAATTGTTGAAGATTTATGGGAATTACTTCAATATCATGTAATTACATACTTTGATAATGAAGCATCTGGAGTACCCCCAGCAAGACATCGATCTGGAAGACCATTAAAAACATTAGCACAACGACTTAAAGGAAAAGAAGGACGTTTCAGAAGTAATTTAGCAGGTAAACGTGTAAACTTTTCAGCTCGTACTGTAATTTCACCAGATCCTAACATAAGTATTAATGAGTTAGGAGTTCCAGAAATGATAGCAAAAGAAGTAACAGTACCAATATATGTTACAAAGTGGAATATCGATGAAATGAAAAAATATATCCGTAATGGTTCAGATAATCATCCAGGGGCTAATTATATTATTAGACCTGATGGAAGAAAAATCAGAGTATATGAAGAAACAAAAGAAACAGTTATGGAAAATTTAGAACCAGGATATGTTGTTGAACGTCATTTAAAAGATGGTGATATAGTATTATTCAATCGCCAACCTTCCCTTCACAGAATGTCTATGATGGCACACGAAGTACGAGTATTACCTTACAAAACATTTAGGTTACACTTATGTGCATGTCCACCATACAATGCAGATTTTGATGGGGACGAAATGAATATGCACGTATTCCAAACAGCAGAATCACGATCTGAAGCAAAAACAATAATGAAAGTACAAGAACATATTTTATCTCCACGTTTTGGTGGACCAATTATTGGTGCAATACATGATCACATATCAGGAGCTTATTTATTAACTCATAGAGATGCAATATTTAATGAAGATGATGTATTTGAAATATTTAAACGATCTAAAATGGCACTTCCAGAACCTAAAGGTAGACAATGGTCTGGAAAAGAAATTTTCAGTGAATTATTACCTGATACATTAAATATGGTGTATAAAGCAGAAATTTGTAGAAAATGTGATGAATGTCAAAAAGAAAAATGTCCATATGATGCATATGTAGTAATAACTGATGGAAACCTTAATCAAGGAGTAGTAGATGAAAAAGGTTATGGATCTTTCAGTGGAAAAATATTAGATGCAATAGTTAAACGATATGGACCATCAGCAGCAAGAAAATTCTTAGATGAATCAACAAAACTCGCAATTTATGGTGGAGTAATGATAAGAGGATTTACAACAAGTACTGCAGATGAAGAAATTCCTCAAGAAGCACAAGAAAGAATTGATGATTTGTTAACAAAAGCAGAAGTTCATGTAGAACAAATTATTGATGCATATAACAATGATGAATTAGAAGCATTACCTGGACGAAGTCTACGTGAAACTCTTGAAATGAAAATCATGCAAGTATTGGGAGAAGCTAGGGATAATACAGGGGTTATTGCAGAAAATTATTTTGATATTGGTAATAGTGCTGTTATTATGGCATTAACTGGTGCTCGTGGATCTATGCTTAACCTTACTCAGATTGCTACTTGTGTAGGTCAGCAAGCTGTTCGTGGAGGTCGTATTGAAAGAGGATATAAAGATCGAACATTACCTCATTTCCCTAAAGGGGATGTAGGGGCTAAAGCTAGTGGTTTTGTACATAGTAGTTATAAAAGTGGATTAGATCCATTAGAATTTTTCTTCCACGCTATGGGTGGTCGTGAAGGATTAGTAGATACAGCTATCCGTACAGCACAAAGTGGTTATATGCAAAGACGTCTTGTAAATGCTTTACAAGATTTAAGTGTTAAAGATGATGGAAGTGTTCGTGATAATCGTGGTGGAATAGTGCAGTTTAGATATGGTGAAGATGGAATTGATCCTGCAAAAAGTGATTATGGGCGAGTAGCTGATATTGATCGTTTAATAGATGAAATAAGATTAGAATTTGGTTCAAAATAGGTGGAGGTTGAAAATATGGATGTAGATCAAATTAGGGAACTTGTAAAAGAAAAAGGTAAAACTTTTCCTATAAAATTATTAACTGAAATTTCTGAAGCTTCAGAACGTCATAATTTAACCTCTGGAGAATTAGATGTGCTAATAGAAAAGATTATAGAATCATATAATCGAGCAGAAGTTGAGCCTGGAGAAGCAGTTGGAACTATTGCTGCTCAATCTGTTGGTGAACCTGGTACACAGATGACTATGCGTACTTTTCACTATGCAGGAGTAGCAGAATTAAATGTAACACTTGGATTGCCACGTCTTATAGAAGTAGTTGATGCTCGTAAGAAAATATCAACACCGACAATGGCAATCTATTTTGATGAAGGGTTTAATTCTGATGAAGAATATATTCATAAAGTAGCCAATCAAATTGGTAAAATTACTTTAAATGATATTCTTAAAAATTTCAATGTAAGTTATATCGATAATACAATAACAGCTGAAATTGATGAAAAAATTGTTGATGATAAAAGACTTGAACTTGAAAAAATAACTAATGAAATTAAAAAAACATTTAAACAAGTAACGATAAATAGAAACTTACTGAGTTTTGAATCCACATTTTCTAAAGATGAAGATAAGTTGAAACACGGTATACGTGAATTGAGATTATTGGCTGATAAGGTTAGAGATCTTCAAATAAGTGGAGTTAAAAATATAGGTAAAGTAGTTATTCGAAATGAAGGATCTGAATGGGTTGTTCATACAGAAGGTTCTAACTTAGGAGCAATTCTTAAAATGGATAATGTAGATAAAGTTAGAACAACTACTAACGATATATATGAGATTGAAAAAGTTCTTGGAATAGAAGCAGCACGTAATGCAATTATTCAAGAATTAATCACAACAATGGAAGAGCAAGGGCTCGCTGTTGATGTACGCCACGTAATGTTAGTAGCTGATATGATGACTGTTGATGGTATTGTAAAATCCATTGGTAGACATGGTATTAGTGGTGAAAAGTCAAGTGTATTGGCTAGAGCAGCATTCGAAGAAACGGGTAAACATTTATTAAATGCAAGTATTCGTGGTGAAGTTGATCACCTTACAGGTATAATCGAAAATGTAATTATAGGACAACCAATACCATTAGGTACCGGTTCTATAGGCGTAGTAATGAATCAAGATAAATAGGAGGCAGTAAATGGATTTAGATAGAGGGGTTCGAGTAGCAGTTGATACAGGATCTGTTATTCTCGGATCATATAAAACAATACAATCTTTAAAACTTGGAAAAGGAGAATTAATTATAATAGCAGAAAATTGTCCTAAAGATATTAAAGAAGACATAGAAAGATATTCTAAATTATCCAATATCCCAGTATTTACTTTTGAAGGATCTAGTGTAGAATTAGGATCAGTCTGTGGAAAACCATTCACAGTAGCATCATTAATGATACAAGAACCTGGAGATAGTAATATCCTAGAACTTAAGGAGTAAATTTTCAATGTCCGTCAAAATTACAACCAATGAGATCAGATATATTGCACTGTTTGAAAAAATAACTGGTGCAATGGTTAAGGACTGTATCATAGATGACGCACAAAATAAAATTACTTTTATAGTTAAAAATGGGGAAATGGGATTAGCAATTGGAAAAAATGGAACTACAATTGGTAAAATGCAAAAATCAGTTGATAAGAGTGTTGAAATATTTGAACACTCTGATATTCCAGGCGAATTTATAAAAAATATGTTATCACCATCTAAAATCAAAAGTTTAGAAATAAAAACTAATGATAAAGGGGATAAGATCGCCACCGTAGAAGTTGACTCAAAGGATAAACGTTTAGCCATAGGTAAAAATGGTCAAAATATTCAGCGAGTTCGACAATTTGCTAAAAGACAACATAATATTAGTAGCATCATCATAAAATAAAACCAGATTTTATGATCTAAAATAAAGTTCAATTTATACAATTCAATATTAGATACTCCACAATGGAACAATAATAGCTAATAAATATTAACTCAGTTATTAAAAAAAAATAATATTTTAGAATGTGGTATTTCGTATTTAATTGAATAAAATGATGTAATAAATAATTTTAAAATAAATAAAAAAAATTCATATTTGGAGGAATAAAATTTGCCAGGACTATTTGCAGCAAAAAAATTAAAAAGTAACAGACAAAATTTCCGATGGAAAGATACCCAATATAAAAGAAAAACATTAGGGTTAAACATCAAAGCAGATCCATTAGAAGGATCACCTCAAGCTAGAGGAATTGTAATAGAAAAAGTAGGAATCGAAGCTAAACAGCCTAACTCTGCAATAAGAAAATGTGTAAGGGTTCAATTAATTAAAAATGGAAAACAAATTACTGCATTTGCACCAGGAGACGGAGCAATAGGATTTATCGATGAACACGATGAAGTAATGATTGAAGGAATAGGTGGACCATCAGGAAGATCCATGGGAGATATACCAGGGGTAAGATGGAAAGTAACAAAAATCAACAATGTATCACTAGAAGAAATGGTTAGTGGAAAAATAGAAAAACCAGTACGATAATAACAATAAAAAGAGGAATTCAAGATGAGCTTCAAAGTATTCGATAAATGGGAATTAGACGATATAACAGTAGAAGATAAAGGATTAGTAAGATATATTTCCTTAGATGAAGTATTAATACCGCATACTATGGGACGTCATGTAAGAAGACAATTTGCAAAATCCAAAATATCAATAATAGAAAGACTCATGAACAAAATCATGAGAACAGAAAGAAACTCTGGTAAGAAAAACAAAGCATACACAATAGTAGAAGGAGCATTAGACATAATCCACAAAAAAACCAAGAAAAATCCAGTACAAATCTTAATACAAGCAATAGAAAATACAGCACCAAGAGAAGAAACAACACGTATAAAATACGGTGGAATAGGATATCAAATAGCAGTAGATATAGCACCACAAAGAAGAATAGATTTATCTTTAGGATTCTTAACAAAAGGTGCAATGCAATCTGCATTTAAATCCAAAAAATCAGCATCAGATTGTCTTGCTGATGAATTATTACTAGCAGCAAATGAAGATTCAAGAAGTTTTGCTGTACAGAAAAAAGAAGAAAAAGAAAGAGTAGCAAGAGCAGCACACTAATTTCTTCTAAAATAAATTCTAATATAAAAAATAATATTTTCTTTTTTTCATATTTTTTTAAAAAAAAATTATATTCATTTTTTTAAATTAGAAAAAACATATAAAAAAAATTTTAAAGTTAATCAAAAAAATAATAAAAAAAATTAATAATTAGGTGATTTATATTGAGTAGACGAGATCAGATGATTCAGAAGATCAAAAAAATAATGTATGAACCAGAATATATCCGTAATATAGGAATAGTTGCACATATTGACCACGGAAAAACAACTCTTTCAGATAACTTATTAGCAGGAGCTGGAATGATATCCACAGAATTAGCTGGAGATCAAAGATTTTTAGATTTTGATGAACAAGAACAAGAAAGAGGAATAACAATTGATGCAGCAAACGTATCAATGGTACACTCTTTTGAAGATCAAGAATATCTAATTAACCTTATTGATACACCAGGACACGTTGATTTTGGTGGAGACGTAACTCGTGCAATGAGAGCAGTAGATGGTGCAGTAGTAGTAGTATGTGCAGTAGAAGGAATCATGCCTCAAACTGAAACAGTATTAAGACAAGCACTAAAAGAAAACGTAAAACCAGTATTATTTATTAACAAAGTAGATAGATTAATAAATGAACTTAAATTAGATGATGATGAATTACAAGCAAGATTTGTAAAAATCATAGCAAGTGCAAATAAACTTATAAGAAACATGGCACCAGAAGAATTCAAAGAATCCTGGCAAGTAAATGTGGAAGATGGAAGTGTAGCATTTGGATCAGCATATCATAACTGGGCAATAAATGTTCCAACAATGATAAAAACAAACATCACATTTAAAGATATTTTCCAATACTGTAGAGAAGATAATCAAAAAGAATTAGCTGGAAAAGTAAAAATCCACGAAGTACTATTAGGTATGGTAGTAAAAGATTTACCAAGTGCAAAAGTAGCACAAAAATACAGAGTACCAAACATTTGGTCTGGAGATATTGAATCTGTAGAAGGACAAGGTATGATAGCTACAAGTTCAGAATCACCACTAGCTGTAATGGTAACTGATGTAAGTATAGATAAACACGCAGGAGAAATAGCAACTGGTCGTGTATACGGTGGATCAATCAAAAAAGGATCAGAAGTATACTTTGTAGGATCTGCAGCAAAAGCAAGAACCCAACAAGTAGGAGTATATATGGGTCCTGAAAGAATCAATACTGATGTAGTACCAGCAGGAAACATAGTAGCAATTACTGGAGCAAAAGGAGCAATAGCAGGAGAAACTGTAACGGATTATGGTCAAAAAATTGCACCATTTGAAAGTTTAGAACACATATCCGAACCAGTAGTAACTGTAGCAGTAGAAGCTAAAAATACAAAAGACTTACCAAAACTTATAGAAGTACTAAGACAAGTAGGTAAAGAAGACCCAACAGTAAGAGTAGAAATTAACGAAGAAACAGGAGAACACCTTGTAGCAGGTATGGGGGAACTTCACCTTGAAATCATAGCATACAGAATAAATGATAAAGGAGTAGAAATAACAACTTCCGAACCTATTGTAGTATACAGAGAAACAATCTCCGGAACTGCAACAAATGTAGAAGGAAAATCACCAAACAAACATAACAGATTCTACATAGACATAGAACCACTATCTGCAGAAATGATGAAAGCAATCTCCGAAGGAGAAATCAAAGAAGGAAGAGTAAAAGGAAAAGAACAAGCAAAAGTATTCCAAGAATACGGATTTTCAAAAGATGAAGCAAAGAAAACATGGGACGTATACAAACACAGTGTATTTATTAACATGACAAGAGGTATACAATACTTAGATGAAATCAAAGAATTACTCATGGAAGGATTTGAAAGTGCATTAGATGATGGACCATTAGCAAATGAAAAAGCAATGGGAATAAAAATCAGTCTAAAAGATGCAAAAATACACGAAGATGCAGTACACAGAGGACCAGCACAAGTATTACCATCTATAAGAAAAGCAATATATGGTGCTCTAATGTTAGCTCAACCAACACTTATGGAACCAATACAAAAAGTATTCATAAATGTACCACAAGAATACATGGGAGCAGCAACACGTGAAATACAAAACAGAAGAGGGCAAATAGTAGAAATGGGTCAAGAAGGAGATATGGCAACTTTAGAATCTAAAGTACCAGTATCTGAAATGTTCGGATTTGCAGGAGATATACGGTCTGCAGCAGAAGGACGTTGTCTATGGTCTACTGAAAACGCTGGATTTGAAAGATTACCTCGTGAATTACAAAACCAAATTGTAAGAGAAATACGAGAAAGAAAAGGATTAAACCCAGAACCATATGGACCTGACCATTACTTAGGTTAAATACTATAAAATTATATAAGTAATGAAAAATAAAATAATTAATTAATATAAACATACTACTAAAGTATAAAAAAATTAACTATAAAATAGTAATACAATTAAAGTTAGAAAACGCTCTCTAGAAATTATTCTAGCAATCGGTTTTTAACACTATTACTATAAATTATTTTCTTTTAAAATAAAAAAAAGGATAATAATAAAATATTATATATTGGAGGAAAAATCATGGCAAAAAGTAAACAACACATGAACTTAGCATTTATTGGTCACGTAGACCACGGAAAATCCACCCTTGTAGGACACTTACTTTTACAAGCAGGTGCAATAGCAGAACAACAATTAGATGAAGGAGAAAACAAATTCAGATTTGTAATGGACAAACTCGGAGAAGAAAGAGAAAGAGGAGTAACCATAGATTTAGCACACGCTAAATTCGAAACACAAAAATACGAATTTACAATTGTGGACTGTCCAGGTCACAGAGATTTTGTTAAAAACATGATTACCGGTGCAAGTCAAGCAGATGCAGCAGTATTAGTAGTAGCAGCAAACGATGGAATCATGCCTCAAACTAAAGAACACGTATTTTTAGCAAGAACTTTAGGAATCAGTCAATTAATCGTTGCAGTAAACAAAATGGATTTAATCGATTACAGTGAAGAAAAATACAACGATCTTAAAGCAGAAGTATCCAACTTAATAAAATCCGTAGGATTTAAACCATCAGAAGTACCATTCATACCACTTTCAGCATTTGAAGGAGATAACATAACAGAAAACAGTTCAAACACAACATGGTACAAAGGAAACCCACTTGTAAAACAATTAAATGAATTAAACGCACCAGAAAAACCAACAGACTTACCATTAAGATTACCTATACAAGATGTATACTCAATTACCGGAGTAGGAACTGTACCTGTAGGAAGAGTAGAAACAGGAATCATCAAAAAAGGAGACAATGTAGCATTTGAACCTGCAGGAGTTACTGGAGAAGTAAAATCTGTAGAAATGCACCACGAAATGTTAGACTTAGCAGAACCTGGAGACAACGTTGGATTCAACGTAAGAGGTGTAGGTAAAAACGATGTTAAAAGAGGAGATGTAGCAGGAGATACTAAAAACCCACCTTCCGTTGCAAAACAATTCAAAGCACAAATTGTTGTATTACAACACCCTGGAGTTATCACAGTCGGATACACACCTGTATTCCACGCACACACAGCACAAGTTGCATGTACTTTCCTTGAATTAAACACCAAACTTGACCCAGCAACAGGACAAGTTAAAGAAGAAAATCCTGACTTCTTAAAAACAGGAGATGCTGCAATGGTAACAATCAAACCAACAAAACCTATGGTAATTGAAAGAATTAAAGAAATTCCTCACATGGGAAGATTCGCTATTCGTGACATGGGTCAAACAGTAGCAGCTGGAATGTGTATTGATTTAGAATCAGCAAAATAAATTTGTCTGATTAGTAATAATAGAGAAAAAGGATAGATCAATAACATATTTCAATATATTAAACTTCTGCTTATTTTCTCTATTACTACTCATTTTTTATAAATATTATAATAATAAAAAAACCTAATATTTGGAGGGAATAAACTGAACAAAGCTAGAATTAAACTTACAGGAACAAATCCAGAAAAAATTTCAGATGTATGCGAACAATTAAAAAGCATAGCAGAAAGAACTGGAGTTGACTTATCAGGACCTATACCTTTACCAACTAAAAAATTAGTTGTACCAACAAGAAAAAGTCCAGATGGTGAAGGAAAATCCTCATGGGAAAAATGGGAATTAAGAATTCATAAAAGATTAATTGGTATCGAAGCTGATGAAAGAGCTATGAGACAAGTTATGAAAGTTAATGTACCAGATAATGTAAGTATAGAAATAGAATTAAAAACATAAAATATAAATGTTAGATATTACATAACAATTATATAGTGAGATTTGTGTAAAGTATTTTTCATATTTTACATTAAATACTTTTTATTAAGATCTTTTTTTATGCCGAGATAGCCTAGCCAGGTAAGGCGCAGGACTTGAGATCCTGTGGAGTTATCTCCTCCTGGGTTCAAATCCCAGTCTCGGCGTTATAACTTATTGTAATTTACTTTTTTTTTAGAAATTATTATTGTTTTTGAAGATTATTTTATAATGATTATATTACTCTTTTACTAATTTAATATTCATTGATATATATTAGATAAAATAAAAGTTTATTTTTAATTATCACTAATTTAATATTCAATATAATAATTAATTATACAGTATGTTTTTATTAAATCTAATGATTTAATTGAAGGGTATTGTATTTATTGTTGATGATATTTTTTTTCTATGGATTATAAATAAATTATTTCCTAATTTCAAAATTTATTTACAATCAAATAATTCTGAAGGATTAACTTTAAACTGAATCATATTTGCAGTATTTTTACCATTATCTCCTCCTTTTCTTTGTATTGTAACTTTACCTATTTTTAAACTACCTCTAGGAGTAATGGTAATTTCTTCATTTCCATAATGGTTTATCACAACATTAATAGGTAGTAATACCCATTGAATATTATTTATTTTTTGAATAATTAACATCCATTCAGCAACGAACTTTCCACGTCCTTTAAGAATATCACATAGAATTAATATTTTATTTTCTCTAAAAAAGTTTAAAAGTTTATTTTGTTCTTCAATAGTAAATTCTGTTAAAAACATTCGTCTATCATCTTTAACGTTTTTTTTTATAAGGTTTTAATTCACCAGTAAAATATTTTAATAAACGAGTTATATCATCAGGAATGTTCCACATTTCAACATATTTATTGACCCAACGTTTATCAATTTGATTAAATCCATAAGGAGTACTTACAAGTTTCACTTGAATATTTTGAGTATCTAAAACTTCAATTAATTTAATAGCAATATGAACTTGTATATCTGTTTTGTAACCATGTAAAATTTCAGTTTTTATATATTCAATTTCTTTTAGATTATAACCCATTATTTTTAACCATTTTTGAGCATCAATATCATTTTCCCAATTATTAAATTTATTAATAATATCCTTTTCATTTTTAAATCCATCTTTTGCAATAAGGGATCCTTTACTATTCATTATAGATACTTCCATCTTTTATTAATTCTTTAATTATTAATTGCAATATATCTACTATTACACTATTTCCAAATTGTTTGTGTGCTTGATTAATAGATGAATCATATTTAAATGAATCAGGAAATTCCATTAATCGTGCAGTTTCACGAGGATGTAATTTTCTTACTTTTTCATCAACTAAATAAAGCCCAGTTTTAGATCCTGTACCTCCACCTTCAGCAGATAAAGTAATAGCATGACCATTTGTGGAATATATTCTATCACCCTGCCCTCCTTTATTAACAGTTCCAATTCGAAGAGGTTTTTTATCTATTTTTGAGTATTTTTTAATTTTTTCATTATTTAATTTATACTCTTTAGTAATAATGAAATTTTCACAATTATCATTATTTAGAAGGATATTACTTAAAGGAATAAAGTTTTTTTGTTCCATAGGGAACTTGAAATTATGATTATCAATATCTGTTCTTATGCAAATTAAATAAATTCTTTTTCTAGCTTGAGGAACACCATAATTACTTGCATTTAATACATTAAAATAAATATTGTAATTTAAGTCATTTAGATTTTTTTTAATAATTTTAAAAGTTTTTCCATTGTCATGGTTTACTAAATTTTTTACATTTTCTAAAAATAAAACTTTGGGGGAATGGTATTTAGCTATACGTGCTATGTCAAAAAATAGGTTCCACGTGTGTCTTTAAAACCTTTTTGTTTTCCAGATATACTAAATGCTTGACAAGGAAACCCTGCACATAAAATATCATGTTTTGGTATATTTTTTTCATTAATATCTTTTATATCTCCTTTAGGATTATATCCAAAATTTTTTTTCATAAGTTAATGATGCATGTTTGTCTATATCAATACTATAAATACAATTAGCTCCAAAAGATTCTAAAGCTAATTTAAAACCTCCAATTCCACTAAATAAATCTATAAAGGATATATTTTTTAAACTATTTTTATATTCTTGTTCTAAATTAATCATAAATGTTATTCCTTTTAAAGATAAATAATTTCTTAATATTATTATTGTAATAGTAATATAAATATCTAAATTAATAATTTTAGTGAACACTTCATTTATTTATGATAATTTTTTTAAATTTAATATTTGTTAAAATAGTAAAAAAGTATAAATATTATTAAAATAATAATAGAAAATACTAATAAAAATTAAAAATAATTAAATAAAAAATC
>JAUNXU010000084.1 GCA_030539615.1 Methanobacteriaceae archaeon
AATAATAAAATTTCAATATTAAAATATTACTAAAATATAAAATAAAAAATATTAATAAACTATTTTTTATAAAAAATATAATTTTAAAAGTTTAATATTGTATTTTATATATGTTTTTATTGTTTTTAGACAATTATTTAGTAAATCTTATTAATTATATTATATAAATATATTTATCATAAAGATATTTTTAGAAATTTATTTTAATAATTTTAATAAAAAAGAAATCAATACCATTTAAGGAGGAATTAATTATAGTTATGAGAAGCGATAATATAAAAAAAGGAATTCAAAGAACATCTCACAGATCTTTATTACGTGCTTGTGGTTTAGATGATGATGATATGAAAAAACCGTTTATAGGAATAGCTAATAGTTACACTGATATTGTACCAGGTCATATGCATCTTGATAAAATTGGCCAAGTTGTTAAAGATACTGTTAGAAAAGAAGGTGGTATTCCTTTTGAATTTAGTACTATGGCTGTATGTGATGGTATTGCTATGAATCATGAAGGTATGTACTATTCATTACCATCACGTGAAATTGTTGCTAATACTATTGAAAGTATGTGTATGGCTCATCAATTTGACGCTATTATTTTAATACCTACTTGTGATAAAGTTGTTCCAGGAATGTTAATGGCTGCTAGTAGATTAAATATCCCAGCTATTGTTATAACAGGTGGACCTATGATGCCTGGAAAATTTAAGGGTGAAGAAATTGATTTTATTAATGTTACAGAAGCTGTTAGTGAATTTGAATCTGGAAAAATTACTAAAGAAGATTTAATAGAACTTGAAAAATGTGCTTGTCCAGGTCCTGGTTCTTGTGCCGGATTATTTACTGCTAATACTATGGCTTGTTTAACTGAAACATTAGGTATGAGTTTACCTGGTTGTGGTACAAGTCATGCAGTATCTGATAAAAAAATTCAAATTGCTAGAGATTCTGCTAAACAAATATTTAATTTATTAGAAGAAAATATTTGTCCTAATGACATTATGACACAAGAAGCTTTTGAAAATGCTATAATTGTTGATTTAGCCCTTGGTGGTTCTACAAATAGTACTCTTCATATTCCAGCCATTGCACATGAACAACCTGACCTTAATGTTACTATTGATTTATTTGATAAATTAAGTCATAAAGTTCCATATATTTGTTCTATAAGACCAGGGGGAAATAATCATCTTATTGATGTTGAAAAAGCTGGAGGAATACCAGGAGTATTAGAAAATTTAAGAGATTTATTAAATTTAGATACTATTACTTGTACCGGTAATTCATTAAAAGAAAATATTGACAGTATAGATGTTGATATTAATTATGAGGTTATTAGACCATTAGATAATCCTATTAAAGATGAAGGTGGAATAGCAGTTTTACATGGAAATATTGCGCCTAATGGTTGTGTAATTAAACAAGGAGCTGTAGCAAAAGACATGTTAAAACATTCTGGCCCATGCAAAGTATTTAATAGTGAAGAAGAATGTGTTAAAGCAATAGCAGATAATAAAATAACTGAAGGAGATATTATTATTATTCGTTATGAAGGACCTAAAGGTGGACCAGGTATGCGTGAAATGCTTAATCCTACAGCAAGTATTATGGGTAGAGGATTTAAAAAAGTTGCTCTTGTTACTGATGGTAGATTTTCTGGAGGAAGTAGAGGTCCTTGTATTGGTCATGTTTCACCAGAAGCATATGAAAAAGGTCCAATAGCAACCATTAAAGAAAATGATATTATGGAAATTGATGTTAAAAACAGATCTATTAATCTTAAAATATCAGATAAAGAATTAAAAGAAAGATTAGAAAACATTAAAGTTCCTAAAAATAATCTTAAAGGATGGTTAAAACAATATCAACAATTAGCTACTTCTGCTGATAAAGGTGGAGTTTTAAAATAATAATTTTAAATAAAAAAAAGATTATGATGAGGTGAAAACAGTGTCTAAAAAAAGAAAAAAACGTGAAAAGAAACGAAATGAAAAAGAAGAAAGAAAAAAATCAAGTTTTAAACATATTATCATACATTGTAATAATATTAATAGCAGTTATCGCAGCACAACACCTTAATGTAGTAATATCTGGTAGTATGGAACCAGCATTTTATAGAGGAGATATTGTTGCCATAGAAAAAACAAGTATGTTTGGTTTACAAGAATTTAATCCTGAAACAGATGTGCATACTGGAGATATAGTAGTATATAATGCTAAATGGTATCCTGATCCTGTAATTCATAGGGTAATCTCAGAAAGTACTGATACTTCAGGACAAAAATATTTTGTAATAAAAGGAGATAATAATAATGCTCCCGATCCATTAGTAGTTTTACCATCACAAATAACTGCAAAAGTATTAACAATCGGAAATAAACCTGTTGTAATCCCATTAATTGGATACATAACCATAATGATAAGAGGATTATAAACTTAAAAACCTAAAAAAAACAGAAGGAAACAAAGAATGTATTTGAAAATAAAAGATCAATTGAAAAGAAACATACAAGAAACATTAAATGAACTAAATTGGAATATAACCGATGAAATAGTTTTAGAACAACCACCCAATAAAGGTATGGGTGATTTATCATGTAATATTGCATTCGTACTTGCAAAAAAATTACATAAATCACCAGTAGAAATTTCAAAAAAAATATCTGAAAAAATAGAATTACCTTTATATATAACTGAAGTTAAAACTGTTGGACCATACATAAATTTTTATATAAACTACCAATTATTTACAAATAAAGTAGTAAATAGTATTGATGAAAATTATGGAGAATTAGCCGAAAAAGAAACAAGAATTATCTTAGAACACACTTCAGCAAATCCTAATGGACCATTACATATTGGTCATTTAAGAAATAGTATTCTTGGAGATTCATTAAAACGAATTCTTGAAAAAGCAGGAAATAAAGTAGAAACACAATATTATGTAAATGATATGGGAAGACAAATTGCTATAATAGCTTGGGGAATTTTAAATCATAATATTGAAATTAAAAAAGATAAAAAAATTGATCATGCCATAGGAGAAACTTACTTTAAAAGTAATAAATTATTAGGTGAAGATCCTGAAAATGCTAAAGAAATTAATGACATATTATTAGAATATGAAAAAGGAAACAATCCTGAACTAATAGAAACATTTAAAAATATAGTAGAACAATGTTTAGATGGAATAAAAGAAACAGAAACTAGATTAAACATTAAACATGATTTATTTAAATGGGAAAGTTCTTTTTTAAGAAATAATGATGTTGAAGAAGTACTTGAAAAATTACAGCCATTTACAATAGAAGATGAAATATTATATCTACCACTAGAAAGATATGGAATTGATAAAGAATTAATATTAAGAAGATCTAATGGAACTAGTTTATATTCAACAAGAGATTTAGCATACCATCAATATAAATCAGTAAATTCAGATAAAATGATTGATGTACTTGGAGCAGACCATAAATTAGCTATAAAACAATTAAGTATAGCATTAGAATTATCTAATAATAAAAAACCTGAAACAGTATTCTATGAATTTATAGATCTCCCATCAGGATCAATGTCTACAAGAAAAGGAAAATTTGTATCTGTAGATGAATTTATAGAAGAATCAATAAAACATGCCAGAGAAGAAATAGAAAAAAGAGATCTTGACTTAACAGAAGCACAAAAAACTGAAGTAAGTGAAATTATAGGAATTGGAGCAATAAGATTTTATATTACACAAATATCAGCAGAAAAAACAATAACATTCAAATGGGAAGAAGCATTAAGCTTTGAAAGAGGATGTGCATCAATACAATATGCTCATGCTAGAGCATCAAAATTGTTGAAAAAAGCAACATTTGATCCATATGAAAATATTCATTATGATTATGAATTAGAAGAAGAAGAAAAAAAATTAATAAGAATTATATCACAATTCCCAGAAAAAATAATAAAAACAGCAGAAAACAAGAAAGTACATTACATATCAGAATATAGTCTTGAATTATCAAAAGCATTTAACAAATTCTATAAAACACAACAAGTATTAGGATCAGAATATGAACAAGAAAGATTACATATAGTAGATGCTGCAAGAATAACTATAAAAAACAGCCTAAAATTATTAGGAATAAAATCTCCAGAATATATGTAAAAATATTTTACATTACTTTCTTATTTTTTTAATACCAAAATAAACTTATTTAAAATAAAAAATAAAAAAGATGTTAACTTCTAAAGGTTATATCTTAATTACTATTTTTCTTGTTTTTCTTTATAATTTTCAATAGCAGCTTGTAATGCTTCACTTGCTAAATTAGAACAATGCATTTTAATTGGTGGAAGTCCATCTAATTCTTCTGCAACATCAGATTTTGTAATTTTATATGCTTCACTTACTGTTTTTCCAATAGCTAATTCTGTTGTCATACTACTTGTTGCTATTGCAGCACCACATCCAAATGTTTTAAATTTAACATCCCTTATAACTTCATTATCATCCACATCTATATACATAGTCATTAAATCACCACATACAGGATTTCCAACAGTTCCTTCACCACTTGCATCTTTAATAATCCCTGTATTTCGAGGATTTGAAAAATGATCCAATACTTTATCACTATAATCCATAATAATCACCTTTATTTTTTTATTTATTCTGTAAATACAGATTCATCAAGTTCAATATATTCATTATTTATTGAATCCCACAATGGAGACATATTTCTTAGAGTTTTAACAACTTCATCAATATCATTTACAATTTCATCTACTTCATCAATAGAATTTTCAATTCCAATAGATAATCTTAAAGATCCATGAGCTAATGCAGGATCTATTCCAAGTGCTGTTAAAACATGTGAAGCTTCTAATTTTTCAGATGAACAAGCAGATCCTGTTGCAGCACACAATCCTTTTTCTTCCAATCTTAAAATTAATGCTTCTCCTTCAATACCTGAAAATCTGAAATGAATATTATTTGGAAGTCTTTTTACTAAATCTCCATTTACAAAAGATTCTGGAATTCTTGTTAAAATTTTTTTAGTTAATTGATCACGAATTTCTTGGTTATGTTCCATGTTTTGTTTTAAATCTCGTTTTGCTATTTCACATGCTTTTCCAAATCCTACTATTGCTGGAATATTTTCTGTTCCTGATCTTTTTCCATTTTCTTGACCTCCACCATGCATGAATTTTTCTAATTTTGTTCCTTTTTTTATAAACAATGCTCCGATTCCTTTAGGTCCATATATTTTATGGGATGATATTGAAAGTAGATCTATATTATCTTTTTTTACATCTACAGGTATTTTTCCTATACTTTGAACAGCATCTGAATGGAATGTTATATTATATTTATTGGCTATTTTACCAATTTCTTTTGTTGGTTGTATTGTTCCTATTTCGTTGTTAGAATTCATTATTGTTATGAGGATAGTTTCTTTTTTTATTGCTTTTTCTAAATCTTCTATTTTTATTATTCCATTGGTATATACTGGAAGATATGTTATTTCAAAACCTAATGTTTCTAAGAATTTACAACTTTCTAATACTGCAGGATGTTCAATCTGTGATGTTATAATATGGTTTCTTTTATTTTCTGAAGTTGCTTTTTTAAGTTCTTTTAATGCTATTCCTTTTATTGCCCAATTATCAGATTCTGTTCCTCCACTAGTAAATATTATTTCTTGTGGTTCTGCATTTATTAAGTTTGCTACTTGTTTTCTTGATTTTTCTATTGCTTTTTTTGCTTCCAATCCCATTTTATATAATGTTGATGCATTACCAAACTTTTTTTCGTAATATGGTTGCATTTCTTTAAAAATTTCCTCTAATGTGGGAGATGTAGCTGAATTATCCATGTATATCATGTTTTTTTACTCCTTATTTTTTTATTTTTTGAATTGATTTTTTAAATATATGAAATTTATTAACAATTGTTAAAACTTAACGATTGTTATATTTCTTAATAATTCTATTTAAATGTTATGGAGTGTCCGACAAAAATCATTTTTTTAGAAAAGTTTATTCTTCAATTGACTTTGTAGAAATCCTATAATTTTATTAAATAGGGTCTTAGATTTTTATGAAATTTTTGAGTGTTGTCTGTGTTTGTTTTGGTGGTGTGGTTAGTGTTTGTTGTTTTGTTTTGTAGGGTGCAGTTGGTTTGTTGTTGTTTTTTTG
>JAUNXU010000085.1 GCA_030539615.1 Methanobacteriaceae archaeon
ATAGTATAACAAAATAAAAATTTAATCTAAAAAATAAAACTATTGTATAAAAATAAATGTTCTATTAATTTATATGGTGTATCTAATATTTAACTATTGTGTATATTAATTAAAAAAATAAAGTAAAGAAATTAAATTTCTTTTAGTAAAGATTCAATTTCTTCATCACTAAATCTTTTAAAACCATCTTTTGTAACAGTAGCAAGTCTTGGACCATTACCACTAAATGCATCTCTTTGCATTGCAGCTTCAATAGCTTTAAGAGCCACAATTTTTCCTTCTTCAACTGTTAAATCAGTATTATATCTATCTTCAAGAACACCATAAGCAAATGGAGATCCTGATCCTGTAGATATACAGGTATCTTCAACTAATCCACCACTAGGATCTAATGAAAATACTTTACATCCAGTAGAATCCACACCACCTATAATTGTTTGAACATATAATGGTGATGATTTTAGTATATTTGCAGTTACTGTTGCAGCGGCATCTATGGATATTGATTTATTATTTTGTAATTTGTATAAAGCTACTTCTGCACTAATATATTTCATTAGTGTTTGTGCTGCAGATACAGATCCTGCAATAGTTGCACCTATATGATCATCAATTTTAAATATTTTATCTGCAACTTTATGAGCAACTAGATTACCCATTGTAGCTCGTCTTTCTGTAGCAAAGACAACACCATCTGTACAATTAAATCCGACAGTGGTTGTTCCTTTTACATCTTTATCTGTCATGTGTTAATACACCTCTAAGTTTAATCATTGTAAATTATTAAATTAATAAGTAATTTTCTTTTTTTATTTCTTATTTAACATATTATTTTTTATTTTAGTGATATTTAAATATGGTGATAATAACATGTCTAAAAAAAGAATTAAATTATAAAAAATTATTATTCTTTATCAAAAAATAAATTTTCTATCTCTTTTGTAATATTCATAAATTCTTTAGATACTATTGAATCTTTATCTTTTTCAACAATAGGAATATCTTCATTTGCTGATGTAGATACTTCAGGAACTAATGGTAATGATCCTAAAAATTTAACATCCATATCTTTAGCAAATGTTTTACCAGAACTTTCACCAAATATGTAACTTTTTTTATTACAATCTGGACAAACAAAGTAAGACATATTTTCTACAAGTCCTATATTTTCTACTTTTAACATTTTAGTCATAGCAACACATTTAATAACATCTTCATGTGATACACTATTAGGTGTTGTGACCATAACAACAGCATCAAGATCAGGTATTGATTGCAATACTGTTAATGGTTCATCACCAGTTCCTGGTGGGTGATCTATTATTAAAACATCAAGATTGTCCCAAGCAACTTCAGCCATTAATTCTTTAATAGCTCCAGTTTTTTGTGGTCCTCTCCATATGATTGGTGAACCATTACTTTGTAATAAAAAAGCCATTGAAGCTACTTGTAATCCATTTTCAGTTGTTACTGGTTTAAGTTTATGATCTATAACATCTAATTTTTGATCTTCAACACCTAACATTTTAGGAATATTTGGTCCATGAATATCCACATCAAAAATACCTGTTTTTAAACCTTGAGTATTAAATGCTGCTGCTAAATTAACTGCAACTGTAGATTTTCCAACTCCACCTTTACCACTCATTACAGCTATTTTATATTTTATATTTGCCATATTTTTAGTTATATTGATATTTTGTTGCATCATAGCTTTTTGTTGTTCAGGATCCATATTTCCATGGCCACCATGATTTCCACAGTTATGTTCTTCATTTGTCATATTTTATTTTGTACTCCTATTATTTTTTTTAATAGTTTATAAATATTAATAAAATTAATTCTTTTTATATATATAAATTTATTTTATATACTATATTTATTGTAATTATATTATTAAAATATTTTTAAAAAAAAAAGATAAAATGGTATATATTTAAATGGTGGTTACTGTAGGATTATTATTTGAAATGTTATTTAATTTTAAAGTACTGCTGAAATTTCGATCATATAAGGATGCAGCTAACATTACAACACATACTGATCCAATATTATGAACTAATGCCCCACTAATAGGATCAAGAATTCCAAGTACTGATAATATTATTGCAACTGCATTTATAATCATTGAAATAGTTATACTTATATGAATTGTTTGTAATGTTGCATTAGATAACTTCTTAAGATATGGGATTTTTTCTATATCATCACTTAATAATGCAATATCAGCTGCTTCAATTGCAATATCACTACCCATAGTACCCATAGCTACACTTACTTCTGCAGTTTTTAGTGCTGGAGCATCATTTATTCCATCACCAATCATACATATTTTTTTATCTTCTTTTTGTAACTCTTTTATTTTTCTAACTTTATCTTCAGGTAATAATTCTGCATGAACATTTTTTATTCCTATTTTATCTGCAAAATATTTTGCTGTCTGTTTATTATCTCCTGTTAATAATTCTACTGTTGTATCCATTTGATATAATTTTGTAATTACATTTCCAGCATTTTCTCGTAGTACATCTGATAATCCAATTATTCCTATTATTTTTTGATTATATGAAATTAATATTGAAGCTTTTCCTTCGTTTCGTAAAATTTCTAATTCTTTATTTATTGAATTAGGTACTGTTATATTATTCTCAGATAATAATTTCACATTTCCAGATATTATTTCATTGTCTTGATATGTTGCTTTAACTCCTTTTCCAGGAATCATTTCAAATTTTTTTGGTTCTTCAAGAGGTATGTTGTTTTCTTTACTATATTTTATTATTGCTTTTCCTAGAGGATGTTCTGATTTAATTTCAGATATTGTTGTATATTGCATTAATTCTTTTTTAGTTATATTTTTATCAAGTAGTACTATGTCTGATACTTCTAATTGACCATAAGTTAATGTTCCTGTTTTATCAAAGGTTATACAATTTATATTGCCCATTTTTTCTAGAGCTTCTCCTGATTTTATTAATACTCCTTGTTTAGTTGCTTGTCCTATTGCAGCCATAATTGCTGTTGGTGTTGCAAGTATTAATGCACATGGACAAAATACTACTAAGATAGTTACTGCTCGTATTAATTCACCTGTAATAAAGTAAGTGGCTATAGCTATACCTAATGCTATAGGAACAAGCCAAGTTGCCCATTTATCAGCTATTCTTTGTGTTGGTGCCTGGTTATTTTCTGCATCTTTTACCATTCTAATTAATTTTTCTAATGATGTATTTTTCCCAGTTTTTGTAGCTTGTATATCTATTGATCCATAACAATTTATTGTACCTGAAAATACTTCATCATTAACAGTTTTATCTAAGGGTAATGATTCTCCAGTCATTATAGATTGATCTACTGATGTGTCTCCATGAATTATGATACCATCTACAGGTATTTTTTCTCCAGGCAATACTCTTATTTTGTCACCTATTTTTATTTCTTTAGCATCTATTTCTTTTTCTATTAATTTGTTCTGTTTTGTTATTAATAATCTTCCTTTTTCTGGTTTTAAATTTATTAAATCACTTAATCCTTTTTTAGATCTATTTACAGTATATTCTTCAAGTAAGGCACCTAATGCCATTATGAATACAACTTCTCCTGCAGCAAATATTTGGCCTATCATTATTGAAGCTATCATTGCCATGCAAATTAATAAAGCTGAAGATATCCATTTTTCATATATTAGTCTTGAGATTGCTAGATATAATAATGGGATTCCTGATATTATTATTGTTATCCATGCAGAGTCTATTGGGGTTTTAATTCCAAAAAACATAAATATTAAACTTATTAATAAAAATATTCCTGATATTATTGTCATTGGTAATCCTTCTAATATTTGCATTGTTTTTTGAATCATTGAATCTTACCTCGTTTATATTTTTTTAATTATGTAATACTTTTGTAATACAAGTATTTAAATAAATTTACTAAAAAGTAATACTTTTGTAATACAGGTATTTAAATAAATTTACTAAAAAGTAATACTGATATTAAATTAAATAACAAATCAAAAAAAAATTTATAAAAATAATATTTAATAAATCAGTTTAAAGAAGAAATAAAATGTTTAAAAATAGTCTTTATTTTAAAAAAAAATATAAAAATAAAATATTATTAAAAAGAAGTTTCAGGAAGTAAATTAATAAGAATCTGATCATACATCATAGATTTTTTGATCTCAGCAATATCTTTTAAAATATAACCATCAATTTCTAATTCTTCAATCTTTTCATGATATTCCTCATAAGGAAGCTTTACTCTTACACTATCAATTTTACTTACAACTGACATAGGTGAATTAACATTTTTAATTTCAGGTATTTGTCTTTCAATCTCAATTTTAACAAGAATAGCTGGTAAAACTGGAGGATCATCTGCAAGATCTTCTTTTTCTTTTCTAATAATTTCTTTTGATACTTCAACAAGTTTTTTTAAAGCCCTTATATTTTCGCCACGTTTTAATCTTCTAGGAACTCTTCCAAAACCTTTAACATATGCATTAGCATTAATTTCTTCAGCTTTCAAATCGGGAGTTCCTGTTACAATAACAGGTATTTCAATATCTTCAAATAAATGGGTTTTTTTACGAATACAATCTTCAAAACTTCCAAGAACAAATATTGCAAGGTCATGTTCTTCAATTAAATCTTTTTCAGGTTTACTAATTTGAGAAATACCTTTTCCAGCACCTCTAGCTAATCCAATCATATTTGTTTTAGTTCCATATCTTCTTAAATACTCAGCTATATCACATGCTGCATGGGGTAAGTGTTGTCTTGCAAGAGTAGGTGATACTACAGCAATTTCAGTACTTGCCATAGGTGCTATTTCAATATCGCCTAATAGCTCTTTAGCTTTTTCTTTAAGATTATCTGTATCTTCTGAAGGTATAGCTAAAGTTATTGTAATATCCATTTGAGAATCATTTTTTTGTAATATAAATCCTCCTAGATCTTCAATAAGTTCTTCTAATTCATCATGTTTGTGTACTCCACCAGTATAAGTCATTGTTTCATACATGGTATTTTATCCTCCATTATTTCATAACGTGCTTTTATTCTTTCTAATGGTTTTTTGGAAGTATTTTTATGAGAAGGTATTTCTACTAAAGTATTATATTTATTTATTTCTTCTTTTAAATAATCAGGATATATTACATAATCATATCCTTTATCAACAATAGTATATCCTAAATCTTCTGCAATGTCTTTAAGAAAGTTTGTGTATACTTTTACTTTTATATTCTTTCTATTTGTATTGTTTGTATGTAGTTTATTATTTTCGTTTATTATTTGATTTATGATAACTAAGTTTTTATTTGTATCAAAATATTTTACTAATTTATCAATACTTTCTAAAATTTGAGTGTATGTGTTAAGTTTAAGTTTTATTGTGGGTATTTTAGTTTTTGTTTCTTGTAATGTAATTGCAATATCTGCATCACATAATTTAGAAGGTTTTACTATTGAATAATTTTTTATACCTGCAATATCTAATATCTGATAACACATAGGTGTTGTAATAATATTCATATTTTTTTTCCTAATATTTTCTATATTTATTATTTTGTATTTTTTATATAATAATATATGGGGGTATTTTTTCTTATTTTTTATTATATTTCTATTATATATTAAAATAAATGGTTATTATTGACTAAATTATTCTTTGAAGTTTATTATATTTAGTAAATAGTATAATACTTTAAATTTTATTTATTTTTTTTATTTACTAATTTAACAATATATTTATATAGCTTGAATGTACTAACTATATGTATAAGAAACAGAAAGGTTATTATAAAAAATTTTGTAAATGATAATCTAAATATTCTGAATCTTAGGAAGTGAATTAATTTGTTTGAAAATGATGAAACAACTAGTACAGCTCCTTTAACTGAAGGAGAAGTTTATGATGTAAAAATAGAAGATGTCGGTAAAGAAGGAGACGGAATTACCAGAATAGAAGGTTTCGTGGTATTTGTACCTAACACTAACGAAGGCGAAGAAGTAAAAATTAAGATCAATGCAGTAAGATCAAAATTTGCATTTGCTGAAGTAGTAGAAGACGAAGCTGAAGACATCGAAGAATAATTAATTAGTTAATTGTTTTTTATGCATTATAAATAGTAATATTAGTCATAAAATAATCATTATTATATACTTATAAACATTAAATTATTAT
>JAUNXU010000086.1 GCA_030539615.1 Methanobacteriaceae archaeon
CACAAAATTATCATGAATACTTTAAGTATATGAAAAAATTCTTTGCAGAACATCCGGAGTATCAGATTGTACATTCTCATATAGATGCGATGAGTTATCTACCATTACGTGCAGCAAAGAAAGCAGGGGTTTCAATTCGTATTGCTCATAGCCATAATACTTCAATTGATAGAGATTTTAAGTACATTTTAAAACAGTTTTTCCGTTCTAAAATTACTACTGTAGCAAATTATTATTGTGCATGTGGAAAAGAAGCAGGAGAATTTCTTTTTAAAGAAAAAGAATCAAGGATAATTCCAAATGCAATTGAAGTAGATAAATTCCTGTTTGATAAGGAGATGCGTAAGAAGAAGAGAGTGGAATTAGGCTTAAAGGATGAATTTGTATTAGGGCATGTAGGAAGACTTTCTTATCAGAAAAATCATAAATTTTTAATTGAAATTTTTTCAGAAGTACATAAAAAAAATAAAAATACAGTGCTTTTACTTATTGGTGTTGGCGAAAAGGAAAACGAAATTAAAGAGCAAATTCACATATTAGGATTAGATGATTCAGTAAGATTTTTAGGGAATCGTAGTGATGTAAATCAACTGTATCAGGTAATGGATGTGTTTGTTATGCCATCTTTCTTTGAGGGAATACCGGTAACTGGAATAGAGGCACAATTTGCAGAACTTCCATGTATCTTTTCAACAAGAGTTCCTGAAGAAGTTTCATTTACTAATAAATGCAAGTTTGTTGTGCTAGAAGAAAGTATAGATAAATGGGCAGAAGCTATTTTAAGTGTTGATCCAAATATAAGAGTAGAAGGCAGTAGTACAGCAGAAAATAGTTGGTATAACATAAAAAATTCAAAGGGCATATTAGAAGAATATTATAATAACATTAGTTTGGAGGAAAAATAATGAGTCCCAAAGTAAGTATTATTGTACCAATGTATGGCGTAGAACAATATGTTGAAAAATGTATAGAAAGTTTGTTAAACCAAACATTAAAGGAAATAGAAATTATATTAGTGGATGATGGCTCTCCAGATAGAAGTGGTGAAATTGCAGAAGAGTATGCAAAAAAAGATAGGCGTATAAAAGTAGTGCATCAAAGAAATGCTGGATTAGGTCCTGCTAGGAATTCCGGAGTAAAAGTTGCTACTGGAGAATATATTGGATTTGTAGATTCGGATGATTGGGCTAACTGTGAAATGTTTGTTCGACTATATGAAGCAGCGGTTAAGAATAGTGCAGATATTGTCGTAAGTGGTCATTGTGATGTAACAAATGGTGTTATAACAAAAACAAAAAAACATCCTTTAGCAGGTCAGACAATTGATTCATCAAGGCATATTATGGAAATTAGAAAAAATTTATATGGACATAAATTAAATGATGATGTAGTAGAAGCATTTCCAATGTCGGTGTGGATTGCAATTTATAGGCGAGAAATGTTTATTAAACATAATCTGGAATTTAAGGAGATATTATCGGAAGATATTATTTATAATCTTTCAGCTTATAAATATGCAAAGATTATAACATTTACAGGAGATACAGATTATTGTTATAGAAAAGATGAGCAACCCTCTATTACACAAACTTTTTCAGAAAAGAAGTTATTAAGATATCAAGATTTTCTAACAGTTTTAGCTAAAATGGCATTAACAGAAGATGATGAAGATTGTATTATAAGAGCAAAAAGAACAGCTATTGATTATTGTAGATTATATGTGGGAATTGTAAGAAATTCTAATGATTCATTTAAAAAGAAGAAAGAGCATATAAAGAGATTTTCTAATACAAAACAGATAAGAAAATGTTGGGAAGGTTATCCAGTGGAAAAACTTCCGCTACAGCAACGAATATTTCATACAATGATAGAAAAAGAATGTTATGCATCAGTATTATTTATGGATTATATTCGTCAAGGTATCAAGAAAGGATTGAGAAAATAGTATGGCTATAGGACATATGAATTTAAAGAGAATTATAAAGCGTTCGATAGAGGAATTAGATGCAACAATAAAAATTGCTAAAGTAACATCTATTGCTGGAGCAATAAATACATTTCTAGCAAAAGTTGATATACAAGTTATGAATCGTAATGGATTAAAAGAACCACCATCTGTAAAAAAACGCTTAATAAAGAAGCATGAAGTTATGTTAGAATATATCGAAAAAATGTTTGCTGATTTTTTAAAAGAATATGATTATGAGCAGTCACTTCCAGATAGCGATCCTAAATTACGTGATAGAATATGGATCTGCTGGTGGCAAGGTGTAGATAATTCACCAGAAATAATAAAAAGGTGTATAGAATCTATAGGTAAAAATATAGGAGATTATCAAATAACAATTATAACAGAAGATAACTACAAAAATTATGTTCAATTTCCAGAATGGGTTGAAGAAAAAAAGAAAAAGGGAATTATTTCACAGACACATTATTCAGATTTATTAAGACTTGAGTTATTAGCTAAATATGGGGGAATATGGCTTGATTCAACATTTTATTGTGTAAAACCTGATATTGAACAATATTTTTCAAAACCTCTTTGGTCCATTAAAAGACCAAATTATTTACATTGCTCTGTTGCATGTGGGTATTTTGCAAATTATTCATTAGGATGTACTTATGATAATAGAAATGTTTATGCAGTAGTTAGAGATTTTCTTGTGAAATACTGGGAGGATAATGATACAATTATTGATTATTTATTAACTGATTATCTAATAGTATTAATACAGAGGCATAATACTAAAATAGCAAAAATATTCGAAGATATTATTCCTAATAATCCTTGTTGTGATGAATTATTTAAAATTTTAGGACAACCTTATGACAACAATATATGGAATGAATTAAAAAAAGATACTGCTTTGTTTAAACTAACATGGAAACATGAATTCCCTAAGAAGAAAGATGGATATGAAACATTTTATGGAAAGCTATTAGATGGAACATTATAAAAATAGGGTTTATTTACTAAAATAAAATGTTTAGAAAAGAAATTTTAAATAATAGAATTAAAAATATTATTTATGAATCAGTTATCAAAGTAAAAAAGTTTTTTATTCTAGGAGTAATAGATTGTTAGATGAATTTAGTTATTATATAAAATAAATATAATAAATTAGGTAAATATTTAACTTATAAAGTAGAAAGTTTATATTATAGATTAAAAATAAATAAAAAGAGAGTGTGAATATATGAAGAAAAATATAAAGTGTATTAGCTTTAGTATGGTATTTTCTTTATTCATTTGTATGATATTTCAGATTTATTTAGAGGGGATTATTTCACCTTTGAAATATCAAGATGAAGTTGTAAGTTATATTTTATTTATTCTATTATTTGTCGGATTAGTAAGAAGTAGAGGTAATATAAAAATATATAATAAAAAAAAATGGAATATTAATTTTAAAATTTTGATATCAATAGTAATATTATTTTTTATCGGAATAATTGGTAATGTTACTTTTGATTATCAAAATACATATGCAGTAATTGCAGATATTATATTAGTATTTAAAGGCTTTGTAACATACATATTTGCAAGCATGTTGTTTGAAAGATATAGTTTTAAGATGTATTATAAATTTATAAATAATTTTATTAGAAGTATAACAGTTATAATATTTTTATTAGATATTACTAATTATATTACTAAAATTTATCCTATAGGAGAAATGAGAATAATACCTACGCAAGAATTGTTTTTTTCTCATCCAACTTATTTAGCAAGTTTTTGTGTTGTATTAATGGCTATGCTATTAATATTACAAGAGGAATATAATAATATATTCTATATTATTATCATTGGAATTGTTGCATTTACTACTCAACGTAATAAAGTAATAATATTTTTAGCTATTTTTATGCTATTATATTATTTAATTATTATTAAAGATAAGAGAATAAAAGTAAGTTTAGGAGGAGTAATATTAGTATTAGCTATATTTGTAGGCTATGAACAAATATCAACATATTTATCTAATCCAGAATGGGCGAGAACTGCACTAATGAGCAAATCAGTTGAAGTCGCTAATGATCATTTTCCAATAGGAAGCGGATTTGGAACATTTGCAACATGGAATTCAGGAGTAAGCTACTCTCCACTATACTATACATATGGATTAAGTAATATTTGGGGATTATCACCTAATATGTATAACTTTGTTGGAGATACGTATTGGCCCGCAATAATTGCTCAATTTGGATATATAGGTTTTGTATTAATAATATATATTATTAGTCAGATTTATAAAAAAATCTCATTATCTAAAAATAAGTTTCAGTATATGAGTCAAATTAGTATATTAATATATTTATTAATCTTAAGCACTTCTGAAACTAGTTTTATGTCTCCTGTTGGGCCTATATTATGTTTAGTAATGGCAATTGAAAAATAAATAATAATATAAAACAGCGTATAAAATATGAATAAATAATAAAAAATTATATTTAAAGTTATTTGAATATAGAATAAATATTTAAGGGTTTACTAGCTAATAATTATGTTAAATATTATTAGAGATATAATTATTTAAATTATAGATATTAAAAATAAATTTAGGAGGGATGAATTATTGATAAAAAATAAGAAGGATTTAAAAATATATATAAAAAAGGAAAAAAGTATTTATGTAAGCAATTTATTAATCAAATATCTAGAACAGATTATTACAAATGATATAAATATAAAAATATGGAAATTTATTAAAGCGTTAAGATATACAGAATACTATCATAATAATAAAGGGATTATTAATAGATTAGGATATATATATTTTCGTAGAAAACAAAATTATTGGGGAACAAAATTAGGAATAGAAATATGGGATAATAGTATTAGTGAAGGATTAACAATTTTTCATGCAGGAAATATTGTAATAAATGGAATGTCTAAAATTGGAAAAAATTTAAAATTACATGGATCTAATTGTATTGGAAATAATGGATATTCATTAGAAAGCCCTATTATTGGAGATAATGTAAGACTAGGCGTAGGGGCAAAAGTAATTGGGGATATTAGGATAGCTAATAATATAACCATAGCAGCCGGGTCAATTGTAGTAAATTCATTTGAGGAAGAGGGTATTACCATAGGAGGTATACCAGCAAAAAAAATAAAATAATTAAAGCTAGTATAATAGATATATTAAATAATAAATACAAAGAGTATTTATGAAATAAAGGTTGTAAATAATTTATGTGAGTTAAACTGATATATACTTAGTGTTATTTTATATATTTATAGTTATTTAGAATAAGTAAAATTAATAGAAAGGTATAAGTATGATAATAATAATTGACTATCATACAAGAATGAAATGATTGAAAAAAAAATTCATTATATATGGTTAGGTGGAAAATCAAAAAGTAAATTAACAGAGGTTTGTATTAATTCTTGGAAGCGGATTCTTCCAGATTATGAAATTATAGAATGGAACGAAAATAATCTTAATATTGAAGAGCTATGCAAATATAATAAATTTTTAAGAAAATGTTATGAATTAAAATTATGGGCTTTTGTATCAGATTATATTAGATTATATGTATTACATAAATATGGTGGCATTTATCTAGACACTGATGTAGAAGTATTAAGGTCATATACACCTTTACTAAATAATAAGGTGTTTATGGGTTATGAGGTAAATGATTTTATAGGTACAGCTGTAATTGGAGCAGAAAAGAATAGTACAATTATAAAAAGATTATTAGAATTTTATGATGAGGAGATTTGGAATGTTGATTTTATAAATAATCCTATAATATTTAAGTATTTATTAGAAAGAGAACCTGATGAATTTAAAGAGTGTAAAATATATCCTCAAAATTATTTTTCTCCATACCAACCAAATCAATTATATGATATTACTGTCGAAGTATCAGAGACATATTCTATTCATTGGTATACACAAAATTGGAACATGAGCAGAAAAGGTTATATCTTTATATATACAAAACATATAAAGAATAATTTTAAAAAATTTATTTGGTATATTAAAAAAAATATAGGATATTGGAGGAGAAGATAACTATATGAGTTCTAAGTCTTTAACTAAAAGTAGTATTTTTAATATATTTTATAATCTTTCTAATTTATTATTCCCTCTTATTACAAGTATGTATGTTTCAAGGGTTTTATTACCGGAAGGGATAGGACA
>JAUNXU010000087.1 GCA_030539615.1 Methanobacteriaceae archaeon
TTAATAAAAAATATAAGCATATCAAAATTATAAAATCTTTAACTTTATAATATAATTATTTTTATTATAAAAAGGTTTATACTTTTAGATAATAATAACTAATAATGAGAAGTAAGATTTTTAAAAAAATATGAAAAAAATTAATTTTAATATTTTATAACTAATAAAAAAAAGGTGAAAAGATGGATACAAAGTATAAGGCCATTATAGTTGTGGTAATTCTTGCTATAATATTAGCAGTAACAATTCCATATTATAATAGTTATCAAGATAATATTCGCTCAGAAAACTTTAATAAAAGTATTCAAAATGCAAATACTATTGAAGAAACTGCATTAAATGCGACTAAAAAACTTAATGAAGGAAATTCAACTGATGTAACAGTATTATTAACAACAATAAATAATGATATTATTCCAAAATATTCTGAAGAAATAACAAAACTGAATCAAACGGCTGAATTAACTGATGATCCTGTTGAAAAGCAATATTTAACATTACAACAAGAAAGAATAACTTTACAATCTAAAAGCATTAATGATACAGTAACTATTTTAAATTCCATATCAAAATATATGAAAGGTGAAAAATCAGCAGAAGATGCACAACAAACAATAAATCAATCAAATCAAGATCTTAGTACAATGAATACAGATATTCAGACTAATTATGATAATATAAATAAATTGCTAAATGATAATCCAAATCTTAAACAAAAAGTAGATAATCTTAATTTAGGTGATGGATTTAAAGGTAAATTAACAGAAACAACAAATAATACTACAAGTAATATGACTACTTCAAGTGTGTAATATTTAATTTAGTGTAGTATTATTAACCACCTTTATTTTTTTTTTTTTTTGAATAATTTTTATTCTTTTTTTTAATTTTAGAATTTTTATAGTATTTAACATATTTTTATTAAACTATGTAATTATAATAATATTGTAAAATATAGATATATGTATAGAAATTAAATTTTTTTCTTAATTTTAATCAAATTATTAATTAAAAAGGAGATTATATCTATTGAATCAAAAAATATTTGTTACTGATTGTGAAGGTCCATTATCTGTAAATGATAATGCTTATGAAATTTGTCAGGAATTTATTCCAAATGGGTCAGAACTTTTTACTATATTAAGTAATTATGATGATGTATTGGTTGAAAAATCTGGTGATGAAAATTATCGTGCGGGAAGTACTTTAAAATTAATATTACCTTTTTTATATGCTTATAATGTAATGAATGATGATATTATTGAATATAGTCAGGATAATATTTATTTATTACATGGTGCTTTAGATACATTAAATTATATTACAAATATTATGCCAGCATATATTGTAAGTACTAGTTATAATCAATATATTGAAGCTTTATGTAATGTAACTGGATTTAATTATGAAAATACATATTCAACAAGATTAGATTTGGATAAGTATAATATTGATATTGGTGAATTGGAAAAAATTAAACAATATAAAGAAGAAATATTGAATGATTCTAGTTTTGAAAATATACATAAGATATTCATAGAGAAATTTCCTTTATTAGAAAGTAACAAGATGATTTTGGATGTAGTTCCAATAGGTGGATTAGGTAAAAAAGAATCAATAATAGATATTGTAAATAAGAATAATTATCAACCAGAAAATATTATGTATTTGGGTGATAGTATAACTGATACAGATGTATTAGATTATATAAAAAATCATAATGGTTTAAGTATTTCTTTTAATGGAAATGAACATGCAATAAATACTGCTGATATAGCAGTAATAACAGATAATACTGTGATAACTTCATTAATATCTGAAATATTTAATAATAATGATTTAAAAACAGTGTATGATTTTATATCAAAATTTAATGAAAATCCATTTGATGCAATAAATCAGTACTCAAATAATAATAAATTAATACAAGAATTATTAATAAATAAATTACCAATAATTAAAAAAATAACCTCAGATAATAAAGATGATTTAATTATACGAAGTAAAAATATAAGAAATCAAGTTAGAGGAGAAAATATAGGCTTATTAGGATAAAAGTGATATAATGGAAATAGAAGATACATATGCAGAAGCATTTACAGGAACATGTATAAGAATAATTGTAACAGCAGAAGATGAAAGAACTATTAAAAAAATAGCTTTTGATGCAACAGCAACACCAGGAACTGTAATTGGGAGAGTAGAATCAGGTGTGGAAAAATTCTTAGAACCTGATCAAACACCTGATAAAAGACCAGGAGTAATTATTCAATTTTGGTATAATACAAAAAATTTAGAAAAATTTGATAAAGAATTATCATTTAGAATACGACAAGATATTTTGGTAAAACCATTTGTTAAAGTATTTGATGCATCAATTAATCCATTTGATTATATAGATACAACAAGAAGAGTTGGACATTGTGGTGATGGATATGAATGGACTGAAAATTTATATGGTAGAACTATGATAAGAGTACCTATAGCAGTACCTGACTTTTATATAGAAGAAAAATTAGGTTGTATGGAAGGAATTATGGGAGTAAATTTCTGGTATTATTGTAATACAAAAAAAACAGTATTAGAAGGTGGATATAAAGCATTAGATGCTTTAGAAAAAGTAGATTATATATGTACTCCATTTGATATATGTTCTGCAGCATCTAAAATAGAAACAAATTATCCTGAAATTGGACCAACAACAAATCATCCATATTGTCCTTCATTAAAAGATAAAATACCTGAAGAAACAAAAGTAGAAGAAAATGTGAAATATATACCTGAAATAGTTATCAATGCTTTAAATGAAGAAAGTAGTATAAAAGCACTGGAAGAAGGAATAAAAGCATTAAAATCTGAAGAAGGAATAATAAAAATAACAGCTGGAAATTATGGTGGAAAACTAGGAAAGTATAAATTCTATTTAAAAGATTTAAAAATAGAATAGGAGATTTATCATATGGCTTGTGATGTAATAGGTTGGGGAGCATTAAATATAGATGTTCTATCAAAAGTAAATAAAATATCTAAAATAGATGAGGAAAGTTACATAAAAAACACAACAAAAACATGTGGTGGATCAGCAGCAAATACAATTATAGGTCTATCTCGATTAGAACAAAGTACAGGTTTTATTGGAAAAATAGGTACTGATGAACATGGACAAATATTATTAGATAATTTAAAACAAGAAAATGTAAACACAGATCACATACTAAAACAAGAAGGAACAAGTGGACAAGTAACAGGCTATATTGATGAAGATGGAAATAGGGCATTGTATGTAGATAGTCAAATAAATGATAATATAATTCCTGAAGAAATAAAAATAGACTATATAAATAATTCAAAAATACTTCATTTATCCTCATTTGTTGGTCGTTATACTGATCAATCAATAAAAACACAAATAGAAACCTTGTCACAATTAAATAAAAAAGTAAAAATAAGTATAGATCCTGGAATGATTTATATAAATAAGGGAAGAGCATTTATGGATCAAATATTAGAATATACTGACATACTATTTATAAATAAACAAGAAATACAATTATTAACAGAAAGTAATAATCTTGATCTAGCAATACAAGATATAATAAATTCTGTAGATACTTTAGTTTTAAAAATGGGATCAGAAGGTTCATTAATAAAAGATCAAAATCATGAATACAAATTAAAACCATATAAAACAGAAGTAAAAGATACAACAGGTGCAGGAGATTCTTATAATGTAGGATTTTTGTATGGACTGTTAAATAATTATAAATTAAAAGAATCAGGAATATTAGGAAATTTTATAGCTTCTCAATCAATACAAAAAACAGGGGCAACAGAAGGATTACCAAAACTTAATGAAATAAAACCAAAACAAATAGTAAATGAATACATAAACTAACAAAAAAAATAAAACACATAAAGTAAAGAAATATATAATAATAAAAAATACAAAAGGAGAAAAAGACGATAATATGTTACATGGAACAAAAGTATTAAAAGAAGGATTTGCAAAAATGACAAAAGGTGGAGTAGTCATGGATGTAGTAACAGCAGAAGAAGCAATAATAGCAGAAGAAGCAGGTGCTGTAGCAGTAATGGCATTAGAAAGAGTACCATCAGATATTAGAAAAATGGGTGGAGTTGCAAGAATGGCTGATCCATCAAAAGTAATTGAAATAATGGATGCTGTATCAATTCCTGTAATGGCAAAAGCAAGAATAGGTCATTTTGCAGAAGCACAAATCCTAGAATCATTAGGTGTAGATATGATCGATGAAAGTGAAGTATTAACACAAGCTGATGAAGATTACCATATAAACAAAGAAGAATTCACAATACCATTTGTATGTGGTGCAAGAAACCTTGGAGAAGCACTAAGAAGAATTGATGAAGGTGCTGCAATGATAAGAACTAAAGGTGAAGCAGGAACAGGAAATGTAGTAGAAGCAGTAAGACATATGAGAAGCATACAAGGACAAATAAGAGAACTAAACAATAAAACTGAAGAAGAACTATGGAAAATAGCAAGAGATATAAATGCACCAAGAGAACTAGTAAAAGAAACAGCAAAACAACAAAGAATTCCAGTAGTAAACTTTGCAGCAGGTGGAATTGCAACACCAGCAGATGCAGCATTAATGATGCAATTAGGATCAGATGGAATATTTGTAGGATCTGGAATATTTAAATCAGAAAAACCAGAATTAGTAGCAAAAGCAATAGTAACAGCAACAACTCACTTCAATGATCCAAAAACATTAGCAGAAGTATCACGAGATTTAGGAAAAGCAATGCCTGGATTAGATATAAATCAAATACCAGAATCTGAAATTCTACAAAATAGAGGAAATAACATATAATTTCCTATATTATCTTATTTTTTTTTATCTTATTATAAAAGCTTATTTTTTTATTATAATTTTTCATATTATTAATTAAATTATATCATATTACAAAAAGGAATAAAAGAAGAAGATACAATGCAAAACATGAATTCAAAGATTAAATCATCTGAAGAAATAGATTTAATTAAAGAAAAAATTCCTGAAGATGGTATAAACTTAAAACAACTTATAGAAGAATTAGGTACTAATGGAATTTTTTTATTAACAATAATATTAACAGCACCATTTATTATACCTGCTAGTATACCTGGAAGTAGTTTACCTTTTGGAATATTAATAATATTATTACAACTTTCAAGTCTTAAAAATAATAAACCATATTTACCAAAAAAAATAGTTGAGTATAAAATATCTAAAGAACATATGGAAACAATTTTTAATGCATTGGAAAAGTTTATGAAATTCATTGAACGGTTCATTAAACCTCGTGGAAAGTTCATGTCTTCACATAAAAATATTCAACAAATTAATTGTATTATGATAATGTGTTTAGCTTTCTTATTATTATTGCCTTTACCTATACCATTTACAGATTTTTTACCAGCAACAGGAATTTTATTATTAACATTTGGATCAATGGAAAAAGATGGATTATTAGTAATCTTAGGATATCTAATGTTTTTTGTATCAGTAATATACATGTTAAGTTTTAGTTATGCTGGATGGATTGGAATAAAATTAATCCTAGCAAAATTTAATATATAATTTAAAATATAAAATAAGTCTTAATAAACAGTATATTTTTAAAAAAAGAAGTTATACAATAAAAAAAATATAAAAATAATATTATAATTAAATATTATCTTCGTCCTTTAGGTTTAGGTGCTTTTTTACGAGCTTCTTCTTCTTTTCTTTTATTTTTTCTTTCAATTCTCTTTTTAAGTTCTTGTTCTCTTCGTTTAAGTTTTCTATTTAATTCAGCATTGTTTTGTGTTGGAGCATTTCTTATTTGTGGTTTATTATTAGAATGATCACGACGAATTGTTTGAGAAGTGTATCTTTGCATCTTTTCTTTTCTTTTAGGAGTTGTTTTAGTAGGACGTTTTGTTCTATCTTTAGTTTTCATATGTTCTGGAATTTCTTCAGATTTTACTTCTTTTTGAACATGATCAGGTATTATTTCTTCTACAACATCTATTTTTTCTTGACTATTTTTTGGTA
>JAUNXU010000088.1 GCA_030539615.1 Methanobacteriaceae archaeon
TTTTTGTAGTGTTTCTTTTTGTTTTTTTAGGTTTTCTTCTTTTAGTTGTATTTCTAGTTTTTTGTTTTCGTATGTTTTTATTATGTCTTTTATTTGTTCCCATGCTTTTTCTAATGAATCAATGTTTAATAGTTTTGAGATTAGTTCTTTTCTTTCTGATGCTGTTTTGTCTATGAGGTCTGTTATTTCTCCTTGTTTTATGTATACTGCATTTAAAAATGAATCTGGATCTATGTTTAGGATTTTTTGTATGTCGTTTGTTACTATTTTGTCTGTTTGTGATTCTAGTATTGGTTTTTCTTCATTGTTTATTTTGTATAATTTTGCATGTGATGTGTTTCCTTTTCTTCCTCGTGTTATTTTGTATTTTTTTGTTTCATGGGTAAATGTTATGGTTATTTCCATTTCATTTATTATGTCATCAGCGTGTTCTGGGTTTCGTATGAGGTTTTCTAGTTTTCCATTAAATTTCTTAAATAGTGCATAGCTTATTGCTTCTAGTATGCTGCTTTTTCCTGCTCCATTTGATCCTATTATTACAGTTATTCCTTGTTCTAAGTTTATTGTTGTGTTTTTGTGCGATTTGAAGTTTTTTAATTTTATTTGATTAATTATCATTGTTGTCACCGTATATTTTATTGTAGTAATTTTGGGTTGTTTTATGTGCTTCTAGTGTTTTTGATTGTGATAGTTGTTTGTATAATTCTAATCCTAAGTTTGTTATGTTTTTATTATTGTATTCTTGTAGTTTTTGTGTTGTTTGATCTTCTATTGTTTGTGTTGGTTCATATTGTGTTCTTATACTTAGACATTGTTTTTCTAGGTTATTCATTATTTTTGTGTATACATCTTTTTTATCAAAGTCCCCACCTTTTATTGTTATATGTATTATTGGCATGTGGTTAGTTTTTGTGTATTCTTTTAGTTTTTTTAGTTCTTCATCTAATTCTGGATATGGTATTGTTATTTTTTTTATTTGTCTATTTAGTGGTATGTTTATTAGTTCTACATTGGTTTTATTTGATTCTATTGTTACTAGGTTATATCCTTTCTTCATTTTTTCATAGTTTGGTATTTCTGTTGTACTCCATATTTCAGTTGATCCTGGATATGATAGGGTGTTTCCTCTGAAATCTGTATTTATTAATCGTTTGTGTAAATGTCCCATTGCATAGTATGTAAATCCGTCTGGTATATCTTCTAGGGTAAATTCGGGATTTATATCAAAGTAAGTATTTAAACTTCCATGTAACATTAAGATTGATGTTTTATATTCTTTTTTCTTATTTTCTAGATCTTTTAATTTTTTTTGTAGTATTTCTTTGTAGTTTTTTGTGTTTGGTGAAATGTATGGTAGTCCTGTTATTAGTGTATCTTTATATTCATAGTATGTTTTTTCAAATGAGATTATGTTTAATCCATATCCTTTAAATAATTCTTGTGGTATTATTGCATTTTTTCTCATCATTTTATCATGATTTCCTGGTATGCAATATATGGGTATTCCTGCTTTTTGTAGTTTCATGAAAGCTTTTTGTGCTTTTATTAAGGTTCTTATTGGTGGTTTTGATGCATCAAACATGTCTCCATTATGTAGTATAAAGTCTACTTTTTTTTCTATGATATCATCTATTATTTTTTCAAATACTATGTAGAAATCATCTTCTCTTTCTTGTAGGTTATATTGTCTATAACCTAGGTGTGTATCGGCTAGATGTGCAAATTTCATTAATAAACCTCTTTAAAATAATTCTTCTTCTGCTTCTTTTATTTTTTCTTCTTGTTCTATTTTGTAGTTATTCCATTGTTTTGCTATGTTTATATCGCTTCCACCTGTAATTCCATTGAATTTATCTATTTGTACCATTAGTGGAATTTTTGTCATAGGTCCTAGTATTATGGCTTCTCCTGTATTTAATGATGGTAGTTGTTTTACTAAGTCTTCACTTAGACTTTCACTACTACTTTGAACATGTCTTTGATCTTGTTGTTCAACTAGTCTTAATACTATCATATTATTTATTTGTGATAGTGAATCTGAATCTAGTGCTTTTGGACTTTGACTTACTAGACATAGTCCTACTCCAAATTTTCTACCTTCTCTTGCAATTTTTCCTATAATATATTTGGATTGTGTATCTCTTTTTTCTGATACTAGGATATGTGCTTCTTCTATTATGGAAAATATTGGGAAATCTAGAGTTTCTTTTTTTATATTATTTCTTATTGAGTTTTTTCTTCGATTTAAAATATTACTTAGTGTATGTTTTACTACAATATCAGATACTTGTTCATCAACAGATGATAAATCAACAATATTTAATGATCCTGCTTGTATTTGATTTACTATATCTTTAGTATCTCCTCTGTCAAATAAGCCACCATATTTGTTTTCCATATCTTCTAGTTTATTTTGAACTGGAACTATTGATGCTTCATAATCTCTTTTAGGTACTGTATCATTTTCTTCATCTTGAGCTTTATCGCCTTCAATTTCGATTTCTTTTATTATTTCTAATATGAAATCTCCTGTTGTATTTTCTGTTTCTTCAAATCGTTCTTTTGCTTTTTTATATGCATTTCTAAAGTATCGTTCTTGTACATATGCATTATTTGGTATGTTTGCTAATGTTTTAAATTCTCCAACTGATAGATATAATGGATTTATTCTTGGTCTTATCTCATTTTTAGATCCATTATTAAATTTTGTATTTATGTATTCTCCATGCATATCAAAGATTATTATTGATCCATTTACTTCTAAAAGTCTGTCTATTATTACTGATGTTGCATTGGATTTTCCTGCTCCTGTCATTGCAAGAATTGCTAAGTGTCTTGAAACCATTTTGTTTATATTAATTCTTGCTTTTACTTCATTTTGTGATAATACACTACCTATTTGTATTGTTCCTTCTTTTTCAAAGATTTTTTCTAATACTTCTTTATTTGCTTTATATACAGGTGTTCCAGGTGGTGCTGGTATTTTTGGTATTTTTAAGTGTTCAATTTCCCCTAGTATTTTTATTGTTCCACGTAGATAGAAATCATTATCTCCTATTTTTATTATTCTTTCTATTGTTTTTGGATCATAGATATCATTTTGTAATGCTACATTTCCACGTAAGGATGTTTCTATCATTCCTAGTATTTGCATATTATTGTATTCTAAGCATACATATTCTCCTACTTCAGGGATTTGTTTTGATATAAATTCTACTGTTGTAGGTGTGGTTTCTCCAAAACATCTTCCTATTTCTTCTTTTGTCATGTGATTTTTCTCCTTTTATTTTAAGTTATAACTTATTACTTATAACATATCTCGTCCAGTTTTATCATGAATATCCAATATCTTAATCAAAGAAGCCATATCCCTATTAGTAATAACAACCTCATTATGAGCCTTCTTAAGAATATAAGGATAACCCTCAATACAAGTACTCTTAATATCTTCCAATAAATCATGTATCATAAGATCAGTTGCATCATAAGGAACTTCAATTTTTAGAAAATTCTTATTATATTCAAATTTAACAAAAAGATGTGTAAAAGTTAATCTTTTAAAGAAAGCATCCTCAATATAAAAATTTGTTTTAATAGCTCTATCATCCCTTTTATAAAACGGAACAGCTTTTGATCTATGCTCTTTACTATAACCTTCTTCCTTAAAATAATATTCAAAAAGTGCAATATCAGGAAGATCATATTCTAAAATATCATTAGAATTAGATGTTTTAGAAATAGACACAACCTTTTTTCTATTTTCAGATAATAATTTAAAAAGACAAACAAGATATTCTAAAGTTTTAAGAAAAGAATATGCATCCTCTTTAACATCAAACATATCTTTATCAATTCTTGATTTATACTTATAAGTATCAGACAATATTGTTACACCATCAGATACAATATGATCCAACATTTCTCTACTATATGATTTTAAAATCTCAATATCATTAGAACTTAACTTATTAGCATGACCACTAAAAGAATTAATAAGATCACCCCTAATAGATCCATCAATAAAAACATAATCAAGATCAAATTTTTCCAAAGCCAAAATAGTAGATTTTAACTCATAAATACCCATATCACTACTTAAAACAGTATCAATATTACTACCCTTTGGAATTAATAAAGGACTTAAATCATACCCCTGACAACATTTATCTAAAGGTTCATTAGGTATTGATACAATAGCCTGTGAACATATTGCTTTAACAAAAAAACCAATAAATTTCTTCTTATTAAAACTACCATCAACAGCAGCAAAACTCTTATCTTGAGTTCTATAAGGAATCTGATACTCAGTATAAAAACTTTCTATTTTATTAAAATCAAGACTTTCAGTAGCATTTTCCATAAACTCACTAAAAACCATCTTATTTTGTAATGCCTTATCATATAATAAATCTAACATAGGATAATAACAACCTCCCCACATACCCCATAAAAAAATAGTGATTATATATTAATAGTTTCATTAAATAAGTTAATAAATATTTTTACTTTATAAAAATAATTAAATAAAAAAGAAAATAATAAATAATATTATGCAAACCATTACAAAAGAAGAAAATCAAGTACTAAATCTCATAAAAACAAATAAAAAAGAAAATCAAGAAAAACAATCATACGACCCCATAAAAGCAGTACTTAACATCTCAGAAACAAAACTAATAGATGCAGTAACAACACTAGAAAAAAAAGAATTCATAACCATAGATGATGATTTAAGAGAAATAAAGTACAATAACCTAGAACAAGAAATAAATATAGTAGAAGATAAAGCAGCACTAAAAAAATACGAATTAGACAAAACAGAAAGTGAAGCACTAGAAATAATAGAAAAAATAATTGATGAATATTCAAATAAAGCACCAGAATATGTTATAGAAGGCAACCTATTATATGGAAAACTTAAACTAAGCACCAAAAAAACATATAATATACTAGTATCATTAATAAACAAAGAAAAAATAAAAAAAATAGAAAATAATAAAGTATATTATTATTCTCATTAAGTCCAAGTATATGGATTAAACTCAGATGGTGGAATAAACATAATCTCAGCATAACCCTCTTTTAATAATAAACTATTAAGATTTTCACCATCATCCAAATAAACAACCGCTAAAGTACGATTATACTTATCCTTAGGTTTTTTATCATCAATATTCAAAATAACCTTTTTATTCAAACATTTACTTTTAACAAAATCCTTAGACTCATTAAAACCAGGCTCCTTTTTTTCAGGAGTATTAACACAAACAAAACGAACTTTACCAACACCAGAAACCCAAATAGTATCACCATCAATAACCTTATAACAAGTACCTGTAACAGTACCATCAGGATTAATCATATCAGTATCATAACTAAGTATATCTGTTGCATGAAACATAATATTTTCTTGATCAATATCAAAATTTGTACCATTAATACCCATAAAACCAGCTACAAATATTGACAAAATACCAACTACCAATACATAATACTTAATATTCAATAAAACCACCTACTAATTTTCAATTAAAAGATAAAATATCCCCTTTTTTATAAATTCCAAATATTTACTAAAAACTAATTCTTTAAAAAAATTAATTTTCTAAAAAACACTCTTTTTCACAAAAAAATATTTATTTTTATTTAACAATCTTTATATAATCTAAAGCATACCTTCTTACAATAAAAAAGAAAGCTTACTAAATAATAAATATTCACATACATAATATATAATAATTCCTACAAAACAAATACTAAATACATCCAAAATTTTTAAATATAACTTAGATTTATAATATTTCTTTTTTGATTTTAAGAATGTTTACCAAAAGTCATTTTTTTAAAAAAAAATTTATTTTCAATAGATAACTGAAAACTTTTTTATAGTCTTTTTATTTAATAATTT
>JAUNXU010000016.1:0-18457 GCA_030539615.1 Methanobacteriaceae archaeon
TACCATATATAATTATGAAAATGACTTAAATATAACTAATTCAGTAATTAAAACAAATCATGCAATTTATAATAATCCATATATTAAAACAGGAGTTATATTAAGTAAATTAACCATTGAAAATAATTGGTGGACTAATAATAATCCTAATTGGAAACACTTATTAAACAATATTAATAATACTCCTAATTCATGGGCAACATTAAAATTTACTAATACTACACCTTTAAATAAAAACACAGTAGATTTAGAATTAAGTTTAAACACACAAAATAATAATGATATAATAAATTTACCTACAAGAATAGCATTATTTATAGCAACAAATGGGACATTAACTAAAAAAATAGTAAATTTACAAGGAAAAATTAATAATACTTTTACTGGAGGTATAACTGATATTATAACAACAGTTGATGGATACTCAATAAAATTAAGTAATAAAGAATTACCTTCATTAACATCAAACAATATTATCTCTGCTCATGGAAAAAATATAACAATAACAGCAAATATCAATAATGACTCAGAAGGATATGTAATAATAAAAATAAATAGTAATACCATCTCTTCTAAAATTCAAATTTATAATGGAACAATTAATTATAATTATACAATACCTTCCAATTGGACAAGTAAAGATTATACTATAACAATTAAATATAGTGGAGATAAAAAATACCAAAATAATACAATTAACACAATATTAACTCTTGAAAAAACAGATACAATAATAAATATACTTCCAATAACAACCACACCAAAAACTATGGTGACATTAAAAGCAAATATAACAAATGATCAAGGTTATATTATAACCAGTGGAAATGTTGTATTTAAAATAAATAATAAAACCATATCAGATAAAATACAAATAACAAATGGGAAAATAAGTTTCAATTATACAACACCTGAAAAAACAAAAACATACAACATAACTGTAGTTTATAGTGGAAATAGTAAAACAAAATCTGCACAAAACAATACAACATTAACAATAAAAGAAAATAATAAAATTACAACAGAGACAATAAATCCAATAAACAATATAAATACACAAGAATCAATAACAATACCAGAAACATATGATTTAAGAAAATTAGGATTAGTAACACCTGTAAAAGCTCAAGGGGCAAAAGGTTCTTGTTGGGCATTTGCAGCTATTAGTTCAATAGAATCTACTTTACTAAAAAAAGAAAATAAAACATACAATCTATCAGAAAATCACTTACAAAATTTAATAGGTTTATATTCAACAATAGGATTAAATTTTTATGATAATGGTGGTAATATATTAGCTATGGTATATTTAGCAAGTTGGCTTGGTTGTGTAAATAGTAGTGATGATCCATATTATAGTTTTAATATAATCTCTCCAAGATTAGAAGAAGTAATACATGTACAAGATGTAATATTTTTGGATGGTCGAGCTAACACAACAGATAATAATAAACTAAAAGAAGAAGTAATGCAATATGGTGCCATATCAGTAGGATGTTTTTATAATGAAACATGTTATAATGAAACAAGTTGTAGTTATTATGATCCTAGTGGTACATATTCTAATCATGCTGTTTCATTAGTTGGTTGGGATGATAATTATGATAAAAATAATTTTAATACACCAGCTCCAGATAATGGTGCTTTTATAGTAAAAAATAGTTGGGGATCTAATTGGGGTGATAATGGTTATTTCTATGTATCATATTATGATCCTGTTTTTGCTAAAAATCAAAATATGGCAATAAGTAATGTAGAATCCATTAGTAATTATGATCACATTTATCAATATGAATTATTACCTACTATGTCTAAAACATATGGAAAAGAAACTATATGGTATGCTAATCAATTTATATCACAACAAGATGAAACACTTGATGCAGTAGGTACCTATTTTCAAGACAGTTCAATTTATAATTACCAAATAAATGTTTATGTAAATAATGAACTAAAACTTATACAAAATGAAACAACAACAATTTCAGGATATAAGACAATAACATTAAATCAAAAGATACAATTAAACAAAAATGATGTATTTAAAGTAGTAATAAAACTAGAAACACCAAATTCAAATGCTAGTATATGTCTTCAATCAAATACACCTCAAATAAGTGCATATAATAAAGCTACTTTCAAATCAAATTCATCATTTATAAGTCCTGATGGAATACATTGGGAAGATATAGCATATTCTACAGAGTATATAAATGGAAATGTTTGTATAAAAGCATTTACAACTAATAGTAATTTATTAGCAAAAGATATGAATTAAATGGGTTTTATAACTCATTTTTTTTTTAATCTTTTCTTGTTTTAGGTTTTTTTTTATTTAGTTGATAATTATGTAATCATCAATAGTAGTTAAAAATAACATAATAATAACTATAGCTGTAAAAATTATATAGTAAAAATAAAAAAATTTTTTTAGGGGGTTAGTTTAAATAATATTTATAGTCTTGGTTGATAATTAGGACTTTCATTTGTTATGGTTATATCATGAGGATGACTTTCATTCATTCCACTATTAGTGATTCGTACAAGTTCTGCTTTTTCATGCATTTCATTTATATTTATTGCACCAATATAACCCATAGTTGATCTTAATCCACCACATAATTGGAATAATATTTCAGGAGCTTTTCCTTTGTAAGGCACTACTCCTTCTATTCCTTCTGGTACAAGTTTTGTATGTTTCATATTGTTATTGCTGCCATTTTGGAAATATCTATCGGTTCCTGCACCAACTCCACCAGTCATTGCACCTAATGATCCCATTCCTCTGTATTGTTTGTATTTTCTACCATTCATTATTGTGGTTTCACCTGGAGATTCTTTAGTTCCTGCTAATAAACTTCCAATCATTACTGCATCAGCACCAACACATAATGCTTTTGAAATATCTCCTGAATATCTTATTCCACCATCTGCAATTACAGGTATGTTTTCTTTTTGACAAACATCTGCTACTGAAGATATTGCTGATAATTGAGGTACCCCAATTCCTGCTACAATTCTTGTTGTACAAATAGATCCTGGTCCTATACCTACTTTAAATCCATCAACTTCAGCTTTTAATAAGTATTCTGCTGCTTTTTTTGTTGCAATATTTCCAAGTAATACATCAGCTTCTATATTTTTATTCATTTCTCGTACAGCTTCCATAATGTCTGTTTTATGGCCATGAGCTGAATCTATTGCTATAATATTTGCTCCTGCATCATCAAGTGCTATTGCTCTATCCATATCAAATGGTCCACAAGCTCCTGCTACAAGATATTTTCCATCTTTATCACGTATTGCATTTGGATATTTTTTTCTTTCAAGTATATCTTTTATTGTTACCATTCCTACAAGTTCATTATTGTTTCTTGTAACAGGTAATCTTTCTACTTTGTTTTCATAAGCTAAGTCCAATGCTTCATCAGGATTTGTGTTTTCTGGTATTGTTAATACTTTTTCTGTCATTGCTGTTGATATTTTTTTATTTGGATGTTTGTTAATTAATGGTTTTATATCTCTGCGACTTATAATTCCTATTACTTTATCCTCATCGGTTACTACTGGTAATCCACTTATTTGTTCCATGTCCATTATTTCTTGAGCATGAGCAATTGTAGCATCAGGTTCAATTGTTATTACTTCTCTTACTGTTAAATCATTAGCATATTTAACTTTTTTTATTTCATTTACTTCTTCTTCTATTGTCATATTTCGATGAATAACTCCAAGTCCACCTTCTTGTGCTATTGCTATTGCCATTGGAGCTTCAGTTACTGTGTCCATAGCGGAACTTACCATAGGTATATTTAATTTATAATTTGTTGATACTTGTGTATTTAATGTTACATCTTTTGGTATAATTGTTGATAATCCTGGTTGTATTAGAAAATCATCAAATGTATAAGTTTCAGGTGCTTTATTTAATCTATCTGAGTATTTTCCCATTTTATTATTTTCCTCCATTAAATTTTATTTTTTATTTATTAAATTTATATTATATTTTGCTTAATATTTTTTACTAATTCAGGACTAATAGATCCTGTGTTTCTATTACCATTATCACAAACTGCAGTTCGTACTCCAACAATATCACAATTTATCATATTTAATTGTTTTATTTGGTCTAGATTTACTGAACCTGCAAGTGCTACTTTTATTGAATGATCATGTGCTTTTTCTATAAATTGTGTTAATGAATCTAATGTTTGATGATCAAATAAAGTTTTACCATCTTTTATTGCAGTATCTAACATTGCTATATCTGAATTAGATTCAAGTGTTATATCTATTATTTCTTCTACTTTAACAGCACTTATTCTTTTAGCATCAGCATATCCACAAGTAACTACAATTGCATCAGAATTATAATCTTTTACAGAACGATTAATATTTTTCATTAAATCAATAGCTTCTGTTTTATTTTTAGTTCCATATAATCCTGTTTTTATATAATTTGCACCAGAAATTGCACAACCAAGAGCTGCTAATGACATAGTTCCTGGTTTATATGGGGCATCTCCTATTGTAGCACTTAATGTTTTATTTTCCGTATATTTACTTATTTCTTTTATAATCCACGGAAAATTTGCTCCAAGAGAACCCTCTTTAGGGTTTTTCACATCAATTATATCAGCTTGTCCTTCAATAGCATCTAATGCTTCTTTTGTATTAATTGCACTTACTAATAATTCCATGATATTAATTTACTCCTACACTTTTTTTTAGGACATTACTTTTAGTTCTTTTAATAGTTTTTCCCTTTCTTCTTCAAGATTTTTTATTTTTTCTTTATCTTTACAATTTTCTTTCTTTAGTATGGCTAATGTATTTGTTATAGCTTCTAAATTAACTTCTAATTGATTCATGACCATGATAATAAATCTCCTTATTGTTTTAAATTATAGGTTACAGGTAAATCTCGTAACCAGCCAATATCACTTTCATATAACATTCGTATATCATTGATATCATAACGCATCATAGCAAGTCTTTCAATTCCTAATCCGAAAGCTGCAACAGGTGTTTTAATGTTTAATGGTTCTAATACTTCTGGTCTAAACATTCCAGATCCACCAAGTTCCATCCAAGATTTTTTTTCTTTAACATATATCTCACATTCAGTAGATAAATAAGTATATGGGAAATATGCTGGTCTAAATCGAACTTTAAATCCTAATTTTTTATAAAATTCTTTAAGTATTCCAAGAAGATTTTTAAAACTAAGATCTTCATCAGCTACAATACCTTCTACTTGATGAAACTCAGGTAAATGTTTATAATTAATTGTTTCTCGTCTAAATACTCTACCAACTGAAAACATTTTTAAAGGTGGTTTATTATTTGCTAAATGTCTTACTGATAAACAAGTAGTATGTGTTCTAAGTACTGTTTGTCTTGCAATGTCCATATTCCAATCATAGTTCCATCCATCAGATCCTGTATTTGCTCCTGTTTCATGTGCATCTTTCACATGATTTACAAGTTTTTGTTCAGGTAATTTTGCTTTATTTGGATTTGATACATAAAAAGTATCTTGCATTTCACGAGCTGCATGATCTTGTGGTTGGAAAAGACAATCAAAATTCCAAAATGCAGATTCAACAATATTTCCACGATCTTCAAAAAATCCCATATCTAAGAAGATATTTCTTATTTCATCAATAGTATAAGCTAATGGATGAATTTTTCCAGGATAATTAATTGGTGTTTCTGCATTAACATCATAACCTCTATAATGTAATTTTTTCCATTCCCCACTTTTTAATTGTTCATGAGTTAATTGGGTAGCTTCTTTTTGAATAGTAAATCCTTCTTTTAGAATTTCTTCACCTAATTTTTTTAAACTAATTTTAAAACTTTGGGAAGTTTTTATATTAAGGATACCTTTACGTTTACGAAACTCATTTAAAGTTTTATTAAATTCTTTAGGAATATCTTTACTATCTGTATTATTAACTAATAATTTTAATAGTTGCGATTCTTCTAAATCCTCAATTGAAGTGTTAATTCCAGTATCAGTAATAATTATTTTTTTATTATTAAGTTTAGTCCAATGCTTTCTCATTAACCAACCAATAGCAATATTAGTTTGTTTTTTATCAATATCTGCTTCTTTAATAATATCAGACATTGAATACTCTTGAACATCTTTATTTTGCAATACCTTTAAAATTTTATGTTCAGGTAAACCTTCATCATTATATTTTAATCCTTCTTTAGATAAACTAATACTTTCATGTATTGTTTTATCCATATTAATAATGTTTTTTACTTGTAACATTCCAGCTGCACTCATTACAGCTTTTATATCAATATTTGCAGCAGATTGAATTTCATCAGGAGTTTTTACCTGATTATCAACTAAAACATTAAGAACTTTTTTCTCATATAATGTTAATTCATTAATTAAATTTTTTATATCTGTTATTCTAAAAAACCCCCTTTTATTAATAAATTATTAATATATATTTTTCTCATTCATCATATTTATTATAAATGTTTTTCAAGCAAACCTAAAAATAAAGTAGCTGCAGTAAAATCAGCAGTAGTACCAGGATTATAGTTATTATCTATAAGATATTTGTCAAAAGATTTCAAAGCATCCATACCTTCAACACTACTTAAATCAAATTTCTTAATAATATCTTTAGCTTTATTAGATACTTTCTTTGAAGTATCTTCACCGAATTTACGACTAATTAATGTATCAGGACAATATGCTAAAAGACTCATATAAGTAATAATAGTAGATATATTATAAGAATATTTTTCAGAAGCTAACCTATAAATTGGTAAACCAATATCCATAATTAAAGGTAATTTATTAACTAATTGATAAGATAATTTATCATAATCTTGAGACATTACTAATAAATCATACATATTAATTTTATTTTCAATTAATTGATCAATAGTATCTTTATTATTAACATCAAACTTTTCAACATTACCCATATTTCCTGCTTCAGATAAATTAATAGCTTTAACAAGAGCAATAGCATCATCAACAGTGGAATTTTTTAGAATAACATCTAAAATATTAGGAATTTTATTAATTTCATTTTTATTTTTGATGACTGAAGCACTAGCAGCTAAAGGAACTAATAACATAACAATACCAAGATTAGTATTAGTATTAGTCCAATAATGAGATTCTTCAACAGCACCTAAAATACAAGAACCTAAACTAATACTATTTAATAAATTAGGATAAAAACGCTTAGTATTATCAGATACAAGTTCTAATTTATCTTTAATAGAAACACTACTTATAAGAAAATCTTCATATAACATATCATCCATATCATGAGTTCTATGGACATTTCCTGGTTTTGGATAACCACTAACTTCTAACAAACAAGCAATTTCACCAATTTTACCAATCTTAATAGAATCCATAAAAAAACAACCTTATTCTAATGACTGAATAAAATCAGAAAATTCAGAACCATCTAAACGATTTACCATAAATCCAACAAAACTAGAAATAATTTTATCAGCTCCTGCACGTTTAATAGAAATTAAAGTTTCCCAAATAGCACTTTCAGATAAAATACCAGATTCAACTGCATTAACAAGCATACTATATTCACCACTAACTTGATAAGCAATAGTTGGCATTTTAAATTCGTCTTTTACACCTTTAATAACATCGAGATAACTTAATGCAGGTTTAACAATAATAGCATCAGCACCTTCATCAATATCTAACTTAACTTCACGCAATGCTTCATTGTAATTACAAGGATCCATTTGGTAAGAACGACGATCACCAAAACCTGGAGCGGAGTCAACAGCATCACGGAAAGGAGCATAAAATTCAGAACAATATTTAGCAGAATATGCCATGATACCAGTATCAATAAAACCATTAGAATCTAAAGCAGATCTAATAGCTCCAACACGACCATCCATCATATCAGAAGGAGCAACAATATCAACTCCAGCACGAGCGTAACTAACAGCAATGCGAGATAAATATTTTAAAGTTTCATCATTTAAAACATAACCATTATTATTAAGAATACCACAATGTCCATGATCAGTATATTCACACATACAAACATCAGCTATAACAACAAGATCAGTTTCATCTTTTAAACGATGAATAACTTTTTGTACAATACCATTATCATCATAAGCAGAAGAACCTAATTCATCTTTATGAGAAGGTAAACCAAACAATAAAACAGATTTTAATCCCATTTTATTTAAATAAGAAAGATAATCCACAGCAGCATCAATTGAAAATCTATATTGTCCAGGCATAGAACCAATAGCTTCTTTATCATCATATTTTAAATCTTCTTTAAGATAAACTGGATAAATAAAATCATCCAAATATAAATCAGTTTCTTTAAACATATTTCTTAAAAGCTCTGTTTTTCTTAATCTACGCATTCTAACTTCTGGAAAAACCATAAAAATAATACACTCCTTTGTTATTTTAAATAAAATAAAATTTATTATATAATACTATTTCTTTTAATACTTATAAAAATTTAAAGGAAAATATTTTTTTAACAATATTAATTTTAAATTAAAAATAAATAAACTTTAAAATAACTAAATCTTATGTTTTGTAATATATTTGTATAAAATAGTTATATAAAAAGAAGGACAGGTTTAAAAATTAATGTAAACAAATAACTTAAAAGAATGTTTAATGTTTACATCAATTAAAATAAGCAAATTTTTAATTATTAATTTTTGTGTTTGACAGTAAAATCATTTAAAATATTTCATTCTAATAATATTAAATCCAATAACACATAGTAAAAATAGTATTTTAAAATAAATATTTACTGGTGCAAAAATAGCAATAACTAATAATAAAATACCTACAAGACTGTGAGTTAATAAATTTTTCCAGTCTGTTAAATAAATTTTTAAACCTTTAGCTATTTTTTTAAACATTTCCAAACTCCTATCTAAAACTTTTTTTAAATTAAAGAAATGATAAATATTATTTTAATATTGTTTTTTCTTATATATGCTATTTTTCTTATTATTTTAACTAAAAAACTTGATTTTTTAATATTAATATGATTTTATTTCATATATTTTTTAATTAATGAATTAATTTTTATTAAAATGTACTTAAATAAATATGCTAAAATTAGATAAATCTGTATTAAAAATATTATTTATGAAAGTCAAATATATTATTAGTTAAAATTATATTTTTAAAATAATAATTAAGGAGTTTGTAATTATATTATGTTGAATGTAACTACATTTTTAGATGCTAATGCATCTAGATTGAATAAACCAGTATATCATGATTTAAAAAATAATATTAGATATAATTCTAAAGAAATTTTATCTATTGTCTCTTATATTTCTAATGTTTTATATGATTCTGGTGTTAAAAAGGGTGATAAAGTAATCATTTATTTAAATAATAGTAGTGAATATCTTTTTAGTTTATTAGCTATTTGGCGTATTGGTGCTGTGGCAATTCCTACTAATAGAATATATACTATTAATGAAATTAACTATTTTGTTGAAGATACTAATGCTAAACTTATTATCACTGATTTAAAACAAGATGATCTTCAAGCACCTGTATGTATTTTAAGTAATTTGAATGATCACCTAAATGAAATTATTGTTCCTGCTGAAAGTACTTCTTGGGATGATTTATGTCAATTACAATATACTTCTGGTACTACTGGTAAACCTAAAGGTGCAATGTTAACTCATGGGAATTGGTTTACAGCAATCCAAAATGAATGTGATGTTCAATCTCTTCGTCAAGATGATGTATTTTTATGTATTTATCCTATGGCTCATGTAGGTATTTCTTGGGCTATTTCAGCTTTACGTGCAGGTTCTTTATGTATTATTCCTGAATTTTATGATTTTGAAAGTTATGTTAATATTAACTATGAATATAATGTAACTAAAACCACAGGTATGCCTCCAGTTATTCATTCTCTTATTACTAGATCTGAAGAAGTTGGTAATAAATTATCCACTGTTAAAAGTATGATTTGTGGAGGTGGTCCATTACATCATGAAATTTGGAAAACTTTTTATAAAAAGTATGGAATCAGTGTTTTAAATGCTTATGGTTTGTCTGAAACTATTGTTGTTGGTACTGGAACTATTATTCGTCCTGAAGATTATGCATTTGCAGATAAATTTAAAAGTGTAGGTCATCCTGTTTGTTTTAGTCAAGTGAAAATTGTTGATGTAAATGATGCTAATAAAACTCTTGATAAATATGAACATGGTGAAATTGCTTTAAATGGACCAGGTATTGCAAAAGGGTATTGGAATTCTCCTAAAAAAACTAATGAAGTATTTTTAAATAATGGTTGGTTTTTAACAGGGGATATTGGATATCTCGATGATGATAATCGTTTATTTATTACAGATCGTAAAAAGGATATGATTGTTATGTCAGGTTGGAAAATTTATCCTACTGAAGTTGAAGAAACTTTAATTAAATATCCAAAAGTTGATGAAATTGCATTATTTAGTATTTCTGATGATCATCGTGGAGAAATTCCTGTTGCTGCAGTAGTATGGGTTGATGAATCTGATGAAGAAGGTTTACTTAGTTTTGCTAATGAATATTTAGCTAGATATAAGATTCCTAAAAAAATTTTTACTATAGATAAATTACCTCGTGTTAATGGATGGAAATTATTAAGACGTGAATTAGAACTAATATTTAAAAAATAAATATAATAGGGATAATTATTAATATATTAATATAATTAGTTAACAAAAAAAAGTAATATTAATAATTTTTTGTTTATTACAATATTATAGTTCAGAGTGGTTTAAGTATGCATGGAAAAGAAATTAGTGAAAATGTAGAAGAATATTTAGAAACAATTTATAAAATGAGTTTTAATAGTGGTGTTGCAAAAACTACTGCAATTTCTAAAGATCTTAACATAGCACCTGGTAGTGTCACACAGATGCTTAAAAAATTAGAAAAAAAAGGTTATGTTAAATATTATCAATATAAAGGAGTTAAATTAACTGATAAAGGTTACAAAATTGCTGAAAAAATTGTTAGAAAACATAGACTTCTTGAAACTTTTTTATTTGATGTTCTGGATATTAAAAAAGAACATCTTCATGAACAAGCTTGTGCTATGGAACATTCTTTATCTGATGAAGCAGAACGTAAATTATGTCATTTATTAAAACAACCAGATCAATGTCCTGATGATCATAATATCATTCCAGCATGCCATTTTAAATTATCTTCTTGTGATGAATGCTTAGAAATTGAAGATATTGCTGATTTATCAAAAAGAATAACAAATCTTGTCTCAATAGCAGATATGCAAACTAATCAAAAAGGTAAAATAAAGTTTATTCGAGGTTCTGATAAAATTTTTGAAAAACTTTTAGAAAAAGATATAACATTAGAATCTGAAGTAGAATTGATTTCTAAAACTCCGTTTGATGGTTCAATTAAAGTCAATGTTGATGGTAAAGAAAAAATAATTGATAAAGATACATCTTTTAATGTGTTTGTTGAAAGATATTTTGAAGAAAACTTTATTAGCTAAAAAAGAGGATTTTTTTTTAGAAGAATTATTTTTCTTCTTCTAATTCAGTTTTAAGTAATAATACAGTACAAGGTGTAGAATGAACAATATCTTCTGTAACACTTCCTAACAAATGTTTATCTATTGTTTTTTTATTTGATCCTACTACTATTATATCTATGTTACGATCTTCAGCATATTTTATTATTTCTTCTGCAGGGTCACCTTCTCTTAAAATCATATTAATATTTTTACCTTCTTTATTGAATTTATCGGCAACTTCATTTAATATTAATTTTCCTTCTTCTAATAATTCTTTACGTATTTCTTCTCGTAAAATAGGATTTTTAAGCATGGGGCTTAATGATTCTACTATAAATATTAAGTTTAATTCCACATTTTTTTCATTAAAATAATATAATGTATCTTTAACTAATTGATTTTCATATTTACCCATACATGCTATTAAGACACGTTTCAAGTTAATCATCACCTTATTACTATTATATTTTTTAAAAGTTTGTTTCTGTTTCTTTTAATGGTTTCCATTTTTTATCTTTTTCTGAAAGAATTATCTCATTTATATTATCTAATGGCCATTGAATATTTATTTCTGGATCATTCCATAATACTCCACCTTCATCATTAGCTTTATAGAAATCTGTACATTTATATGTAAATTCTGCTTCATCTGAAAGAACTAAAAATCCATGTGCAAATCCTTTTGGTATATAAAATTGTTTATGGTTTTCATCTGATAGTGTTACTCCTACCCATTTTCCATAAGTTGATGATTTTTTTCTTAAATCTACTGCTACATCAAATACAGTTCCTTTTATTACTCTTACTAATTTTCCTTGTGGTTGTGTTTTTTGAAAATGTAATCCTCTTAAAACTCCTTTTTTGGATTTTGATTGATTATCTTGAACAAATTCATAGTTCAATCCAGCTTTTGAAAATTCTTCTTTTTGGTATGTTTCCATGAAGTATCCTCTTTCATCTGGAAATTTTGTTGTTTCTATTATGTATACATCTTCTATTTCTGTTTTTTTAAATGTGAATTTTTCCATTTTATTAATTACTTCCTTTTTTTTGATAGTAAATTTTTTATTTTATTTTTAAGATATTATTTATTATATATTATTTTAATTAAATTTATTAGTTAGGTGTGTGTTAGTTCATGAAAAAAGTTATTGGAATTGTTGGAAGTCCTCGAAAAGGAGGAAATACTGAATTTCTTTTAAATACTGCTTTAAATTCAGCAAAAAAAGAAGGTGTTGATGTTAAATTAATTTGTTTGTCTGATTTTAATATTAATTCCTGTGTAGCTTGTAATAAATGTAAAACAACAGGTGAATGTTCTATTAATGATGATATGACTGTTATTTTAAATGAAATTAAAAATGCTGATGGATTAATTGTTGGAAGTCCTGTTTATTTTGGTACTATGACTAGTCAAACTAAAATGTTTATTGATAGATCCCGTCCTTTACGTAGTCTTAGAAGTATGAAAAATATGGTTTGTGGTGCTATTAGTACTGGTGGTTCTAGAAATGGTGGTCAAGAAACTACTATTGAAGGTATACATAATTTCTTTTTTATTCAACAAGCAATTGTTGTTGGTGATAGTTATCCTACTGCTCATTATGGTGGTATTGGTGAAGGTGTAACTAGTGAAGATGATGTTGGTATAACTACTGCTTCTAATTTAGGAAAACGTGTAGCAATTGTTGTTAATCAATTAAAATAATTTTAATTTTTTATCAATAGTAAATTATTTAATTTAAAGAAATTATAACTTTATATAATAATATTTTTAATAAATAAAATTTTTTAATATTTTTTTGAAGTGAGTAAATATAAGCATGACAAATAATAAACATCCTACAATTAAAAAGAAAATATACATCATATTACCATCGTATAATGAAGAAAAAACTTTAGAAGAAGTAGTTGAAGAACTAGTTTTAAGAGGTTTTAATATTCTTATTATTGATGATGGTTCAAGTGATAATACTAGTGTTATTGGGCAAAAATTAAAAAATAAATATAAAAATGTTGTTTTTTATTATCGTCATATGATTAATATTGGTCTTGGTGGTGCTATTAAAACTGGAATTAAAGCTGGACTTGAAAAAGGTGCTGATATTTTAATTACTTTTGATGCTGATGGTCAACATAATCCTGATGATTTATATAATATTTATCCACCACTGCAAGATGATGAAGCAGATGTTGTTATAGGTGCAAGAAATTTTCAGGATATGCCAACTAGTCGTAGGTATGGAAATTCTTTAATGAATTTTGTTACTTTTATATTTCAAGGACATTCTGTTAAAGATTCACAGTCTGGTTTAAGAGGTTTTAATAGGTATGCTGCAGAGTCTTTAAATATTAATTCGCCACAATATGGGGTTTCTTCTGAAATCATTGGTGAAATTAAACGTAAAAACTTTCGTTTTAAAGAAGTTCCTATGACTACTATTTATGATGAGCATACTATACAAAAAGGAACTAATACTATGGTTGGTATTAAAATTGTTATTGAATTTTTAAATAATATGTTTAGGTAAGTAAAGGTGATATTATGTTACTTTATCAAATTTTAGGAATTATTGTTAGTATTTTAGGCTTATTATTTATAACAATTCAAGTTAGAAAAGAAAAATTAAGTGGGAAAATATATGGTTTAGGATTATTAATCTTAGCATTTCTTTTAGTATTTTCTTCATTTCCTGAATTTTCTATGGAACTTTCTTTCTTTTCAGGCCTTGATAGGGGATTGGATGTACTAATTATTATTAGTATTTTTGGTGCTTATTATTTATTATTTAAATTATATAATCGTTATGTTGATCAAAAAAAACGAGTTAATAATTTAGTTAGTGAATTAGCTATTATGAATGAGAAACATGAAAGAGATTAAATTCTCTTAAATTATTATTTTTTTTTATTTAATATTTTTGTTGAGTGATCTTTTTAATAAAAGATTTAATTAATCTTGAAGTAAATATTATATTATTAGTAAAGAAATTTTTTTATTTAATTTAAAGGAGAGATATATTATGTTACCTGGAGGAATGAATCCTAAACAATTAAAACAAATGGAAAGAACTATGAAAAAAATGGGTATGAATATGAAAGACTTAAAAGATGTTGAGTCTGTTACTATTACCTTAAAAGATAAAGAATTATTTATTCCTAATGCTGAAGTAAGTATTATGAATGCTATGGGTCAAGAAACTTATCAAATTGTAGGTAAAGCTGAAGAACATATTCGTTCTAGTAATTCTGATGATATTTCTGTTGCAATTAGTGATGATGATGTTGATTTAGTAGCTTTACAAACAGGTAAAGATAAAGATCTTGTTCGTAAAACTTTAAGTGAAGTTAAAGGAGATTTAGCTGAAGCTATTTTGAGGTTATCTTAGAATGGTGCGTATTGCTCATATTTCTGATTTTCATGTAGGTTATGCTAATTTTAGAGAAGATTTATTATTAAGGGCAATTAATAAGATTAATGAAAGTAAACCTGATGCTATAATTATTACAGGTGATCTTACTGATCAAGGTTATTATTTAGAATATAAAAAAGCAAAAGAGTATGTTGAGTTATTAGAAGCACCTTGTTTGGTAATACCTGGAAATCATGATGCACGTAATATTGGTGATGTATCTTTTGAAGATATATTTGGGACTCGTTTTGACACACTTGAATTAGAAGATGTGGCTGTTAAAATAATTGGGCTTGATAGCAGTGAACCTGATATGGATCATGGAAAAATTGGTCGTGCTCAACGTATTTGGATGGAAAATGAAATTGATGATGCTAATAGAAGAGGATTTTTCATTATAATAGCTTTACATCATCATATAATATCCATACCTAAAACTGGAAGAGAACGTAATGTTTTAAGTGATGCTGGTGATATTTTATTAACTTTAATAAAAAATAATGTTAATCTTGTTTTATCAGGTCATAAACACATGCCCCATATATGGGAAATGAAAAATACTGTTTTTGCTACTGCGGGAACGGTTTCTTCTCTTAAGTTACGTGGTAAAGATCTTCCATCATATAATATGATTGAAATTGAAAATCAATATATTAAAATTATGTTACATGATTCTGAAGGTAATACTCATTTATTAAAAAAACCATAAAACTTAATTTATACTTTTTTTATTCTATTTATTTTTAAACCGAAATAGATAATATATATAAATTATATACTTATATCATAACTAGAAAATTATATATTAAAAGGGTGATCTTTTGAAAATAATTATTGATGGATCAAATGTTGCATATTATGGTCGTAAGGCAGATGAAACAACGGGAAAAATCACGCCAAGCATTAAAACATTAAAAGTAGCAATTGAAACCATAAAAAAGCTAGGACATGAACCAATAGTTTTAGCTGATGCTCCATTAAGACATGAAATAGACGATAAAGAACAATTTAACCAAATGATTAATAATGAGGAAGTATTTCCAGTTCCAGCAGGAACAATTGCAGATCATTATATTTTAAATTTAGCTTATGAAAAAGATGCTAAAATATTATCTAATGATTATTTCAGAGATTATCAGGATGAATTTCAGGATATACCAAGTAAAAGGTTATCTTATAGGGTTAAAGATGGTAGATTTCAGATTGGAAAACCATCTCCACCTAAAAAAGTGAAAAATATTCTTCAAAAAATTTGTTCAAGATGTCTTAATGACTTTGAACGAAGAGGTTTTGATACTTTTACTGAAAGGAATAATAGGGAATTTTCAGGATTAGCTGTTGCTCAAGAAGCTATTAATATGTTTTCAGAAGATGATAATGCAATTGATTCAGCTTTGGAAAAGTTCTTTTTAAAAGTTCCTGTATTAAATAAAGTAGTTCAAATTATTGATGATTCTGTAGAAGATACAGATTTTGTCATATTTGTGCTTGTTAATCCTAAAGATTATAAAGAAGCAGTACATAATGCTGGAACTATTGCAGTTACTGTAGGAAATAAGTTAAATCTTGATCATTCACCATTAGTAGCTGTTCGTAATGATTTATTTAGTAAACCTGGAACTTTTGAAGTGAATATAATATATTCTGATGAGTTATTAGAAGAATCTCCATATGATGTTAATATTATTATTAATGATTATGATTATTCTTTTATTAAACATAATTCACGTAATATTGCAAGTACTATTGCAGCTCGTTTAGGAACTTGGAAGTTTCCAATTGTGTCAGTTAAACCAAGTATGTTAATGGAAAAACCTGGTGAATTTGATATTTCCATTGAACGTGGAGGTAAGAAATAATGGTATCTGGATATGTTCTTAGGAGCGTGTTCGGTGTACTACTTAAGCATAAAGTTATTAGTGTTGGAACAAGTTATTATCCTACTAATGATACTGAAGAAGAGTATGTTTCTTTAATTAATTATACTCGTACAATGTTAGTAGAATTAAAGCCAGCAGAAATTAATCATGAATCAATATTTCAAAATTTGGAACGTGAAATTGATCAACGTAATTTACCTCGTAATAGGAAATTTATTGAGATTAAAACAGCAGAAAATAAGATAAATGAATATGCCTTATTAAGTAATATTATAATGGGTAGTGACAGGTATCTTTATATAGAAATATTTGAACGATGTAATCTTATTAATCGTTTTATGGAAATGATTAAAGAGGTTGATGGTGAAATAATTGAAAAAAGTCACACTGAACTTGTTTGTCATATGCCTTCTAAGAAAGAAAGTATTCGTATAGCAATTGAAATGATTACAGAAGGTATGAATCAAAAATGTAATGTACGTGCTGCTGTAGGTATGACTGGTGCTGCTTCAATTGAACGTGCAATTACAATGAATAATGAAATTGGTCAAGTATCTGGAGTTGGTTTTACTAAACTTGGTGGGGAATATGGAGTTATATTTGAATCTAAACCTACTGGTGATAAAATAGAACTAGAACCTATTGAACTTGATAATTACATGTTTATTGATGCTAAGGATTCTACAGGTTTTATATCTAAATATGGTCGTGAACGTCTTGTTGAAATAATGACTGATATTAATCATTATATTGCAACTGAAAGTCAAGGAAAAATTGAAGGTTATCGTGAAGGTGGGGATGATCTTATTATTAATTTTCCTACTAAGGAATTAGCTTTAAAAACTGGTCTTGATTGTGCATGGTTTGCATTTAATAATGATCTTAATTTACGTGTTGGTATTGGTAATAGTCGTCGTGAAGCTGGTGAACGTGCTCATATGACAGAAAATCTTAAGATTCATAATGATTCACCAACTATTGTTTTTGATATAGCTAATGGAACATATGCTTATTATATTCCAACAGAATTTATAAGGGCAACTTTAGATTACTTATCAACAAATAAAGGATTTTTAGTATTTATTTTCTTGTTTGTGTTTATTTTAACACTTATTGGTATTAATACTAATAATAGTTGGTTAGGTTTAGCTTCTGCTATTATTTCAGTACTTGTTGTGCTGTTGAAATAGGTTTTGTATAAGTAGGATCGAATATTTTTCTATAATTATTATTTTTTCAAGAATTTTTTTTTATATCTTTTATAATTTTTTAATTTTTTTATCTTGAAAATTTATATTATTTAACTAAAAAAATAAGATTTAATTAAATAGGAATTACAATTGATTAAAATGGATGAAGAAACAAAGTCGAAAGTATTTGTAGTATTGGTTGTATGTTTAATTGCAGGTATGTTTAGTTTAGCTTTTTCAAATATGGTTCATATATCTATAGAACCTAATATAGCTGATAGTATTAATTCAACAAATAATACAAATAATTCTAATATATCTAAAAATTATTCTTATAACAATAGTCAAAATAACTATACTAAAAATAGTACAAAAAATAAAACAAGTAATAATTCTAAAACAGATAAAAG
>JAUNXU010000016.1:18467-26167 GCA_030539615.1 Methanobacteriaceae archaeon
ACAAATTATAATAATTCATCAACAAATCAATCAGAAGATATATTAAATAGATTTTGGAAATACTTTTCATAGAATTAAAAAAAAGGAGGGTAAACAATGAAAATAATAGATAAAGGAATATGTGCAGTAAATAATATAAAAACAAATGGTGTTCGAAATGGAAAATATGGGATAAGTATAATATATCATCCTAATTTAACAACAGCAGCAGTATATACATCAAATAGGATAGTAGCAGCACCAGTAACCATATCAAAAAAACATTTATCTAATGGAAAAATAGATGCTGTATTAATAAATAGTGGAAATGCTAATTGTTATACTAAACAACAAGGAATTGATGGTGCATTTGAAATGGCTAAATTAGTATCAGATAAATTAAGTATTCCTATAGAAAATATTGCATTAGCTTCTACTGGTGTAATAGGAAGACAAATGCCATTAGACATATATAATCCATTAATAAAAGATTGTTTATCCAAATTAGAAAATAGTAAAGAATCTTCTTATAATTCTGCTGAAGCTCTTCTTACAACAGATACAATTACAAAAGAAATTGCAGTAGAAGTAGAATTAAATGATGGTTCTATAATTACTATTGGTGGTATGTGTAAAGGTTCAGGAATGATTGCACCTAATATGGGTACATTACTTGGATTTATAACAACTGATTTAAAAGCAGAAAAAGATGAATTAGAAAATGCATTAAGAAATTCAGTTAAAAAATCATTTAATATGCTTGTAATTGATGGTGATGAAAGTACTAATGATACAGTATTTATTATGAGTACTAATGAAGTTGAAGGAAAAATTGATGACAACTTTAAAGAAGCTCTTGACTATGTTTGCATAACTCTTGCAAAAATGATGGCAAAAGATGCAGAAGGTGCTAATAAATTTATGGAAGTAAGTGTTACTGGTGCAAAAACAATTGATGACGCAATTTTAGCTTCAAAAGCTGTTGTATCATCATCACTTGTTAAAACAGCAGTTTGTGGTGCTGATCCAAATTGGGGTAGAATAATTGATGCATTAGGTTATTCAAAAGCAACATTTGATCCAGATGAGATTAGTATAACTTTTAAATCAGATGATAAAAAAGCAGTACTTGTTGAAAAAGGAGTTATTAAAACATATCTAGATGAAACTCTTTTAAGTAAAGCAGAAAAAATAATGGAAAATGAGTCTGTATATATTGATATTGATTTAAATCAAGGTGAGCATAGTATAACTGCTTATGGTTGTGATTTAACAAAAGAATATGTACGAATAAATTCAGAATATACAACATAATGGGAGAATAAATTAAATGGTAAATGATCATCAAAGAGAAAGAACAGATACATTAATAGAAGCATTACCATATATTAAAAAGTTTCATAAGGATAAAATTATGATTAAATATGGTGGACATGCAATGATAGATGAAACTGCAATGAGCAGTACAGCTAGAGATACAGTTTTATTAAAATATGTTGGTATGCAACCTATAGTAGTTCATGGTGGAGGGCCTGAAATTTCTAGATCAATGGATAAAATGGGAAAAGAACCTAAATTTATTGGAGGATTAAGAGTAACTGATTATGAAACTATGGAAATAGTAAAAATGGTTTTAGTTGGTAAAATTAATACTGAAATTGTATCTAAAATATGTTTACATGGTGGTAAAGGAATAGGAATTTCAGGAAAAGATAATCATCTTATACAATCATCTAAACAAACACCTGCAAAAATAAAATCAGATGATGGTGAATTATTAGAAGTTGATCTTGGATATGTTGGTAAAATTGATAATGTAAATCCTGAAATATTAGATATGTTAACTGAAAATGATTATATTCCAACAATATCACCGATAGGTGTTGCTGAAAATGGTAATACTCTTAATCTTAATGCTGATACTGTAGCTGGAAAATTAGCTTCAGAAGTTAATTCTGAAAAATTAATAGTATTAACTGATGTTCCAGGATTATTATCTGATCCTGATGATCCTGAAAGTCTTATAAGAAGAATTCGTGTAAGTGAATTAGAAGACATGATTGATAAAGGATGTATACAAGGTGGAATGATTCCTAAGATTCAAACTTGTATTGATGCTGTTAATAATAATGTTAAAACAGCTCATATTTTAGATGGTCGTTTAAAACATTCAATACTATTAGAAATATTTACTAAAGATGGTATTGGTACTATGATAAGAAAATAATAAATTATGAAATCAATAACACTTAATGAAAAACAAAAACAAATATTTGATATAGTAACTAGAAATTTTAAGCATGTACCTGCTAATAAATATGAAAAAATTCGTATAAATGATAATGGATTGTTATTAGTTCTTTATGATTCTGGAAAATTAGTATACAATGAAGGAATATTGTCAGATAAAATTATTAATATTTTAAAAAAGTATGACATGTCTAATGATTATGATATGGTTATTGGATCTGATGAAACAGGTAAAGGTGAATGGTATGGCCCACTTGTAACTGTAGCAACAGCTATTGATTCTAATAAACGATCTGATTTAGAAAAAATTAATGTTAAAGATAGTAAAAAAATACCATTAGAAGATATTAAAAAATTATATAATAAGATACAAAGTTTAAATATTGATTATAGTGCATTAGTGTTAAAACCAATTGAATATAATAAAATATATTCTGAATTTAAATCAGAGGGAAAAAATTTAAATCATTTATTAGCTTATACTCATAGGAAAGTTATAGAAGATCTTATAGATAATAGTAAAAAAACTCTTGTTGTTATTGATAAATTTGATTCATATAAGATGAATGATGAATTAGAATATATTAATCTTGATAATGTTAGTATTTTACAAGAATCTAATGCAGAAAAATGGACAAGTGTTGCAACAAGTAGTATTATTGCAAAATATTTATTTGAAAAATGTGTTATGGATCTTAGTAAAGAATATAATATTAATCTAAGAAAAAATAAACCAAATAAGATTAATAAAAATATATTAAATTATGTTGCAAAGACTCATTTTAAAAATGTAAAAAGATAAGAGGAGAAAAAAATGAAAGATATTAATGTAGCAATTGTAGGTGGTAGTGGATATACTGGTGGTGAATTAATTAGATTATTAAAATTTCATCCACATGTAAATATTAATCAAATTACCAGTCGAAAACATGCAGGAAAAAAAGTATCCGATTTACATCCAAATTTACAAGATGTGGATCTTAAATTTACTGATGTAGATGATATTGATGCAGATGTAATATTTAGTGCACTTCCTCATGGAGTTAGTATGAATATTATACCTGATTTATTAGAAAATGGTTCTAAAGTTATTGATTTAAGTGGTGATTTTAGATTTAATGATATTGATACTTATGAAAAATGGTATGGTATAGAACATAAATATCCTGATTTAAAAGCAGTTTTTGGATTACCTGAAATTAATCGTGAATTAATAAAAGATGCAAATTTAATTGCAAATCCTGGTTGTTTTCCTACAGGTGCTATATTATCTAGTTTACCTCTTGTTCAAGATAAATTAGTTGATCATTTAATTATTGATTCTAAAACTGGTGTTAGTGGGGCTGGAGTCACACCAACTAATGTAACACATTATCCAATATGTGCTGATAATGTTGCACCATATGCTGTAGGTACACATAGACACATGCCTGAAATTCAAGAACAGTTAAGAAGTTTTGGTAATTATGATGTTAATGTATCATTTACTCCTCATCTTGTTCCTGTTACTCGTGGAATTTTAACAACTAATCATAGTTTCTTAAAAGATGATAGTTTAACTACTGATGATATTTATGAATTATATCTTAAGAAATATGCGGATGAATTATTTGTTAAAGTTTTAGATGATAATAATATTCCTAGTCTTAATAGTATACGTGGTTCTAATTATTGTCATATTGGTGGTATTAATATTGATGAAAATGGTCATCTAGTTGTAATATCTGCTATTGATAATCTTGTTAAAGGAGCTTCTGGTCAAGCTATTCAAAATATGAATATAATATGTGGATTTGATGAAAATGAATCATTAAAACATTTAGGTTTATATCCATAATGTTCATCTTAAAATTAATATAAAAATAAAATAATATATTATAGTATAATTAATAAAAAAATGAGGAAAATGTTAAATTATGAAAAGTATTGTTATTTATTATTCAAGAACAGGTAACACTAAAGAGGTTGCCAATATTATTAAAGATAGATTAGGATCTGATCTTGTTGAAATTAAATCATTTGATAGTTATGATGGAACTGTAGGTTTTATTAAAGGTGGTTTTAATGCATTTAGAAATTCTAAAACTAAAATAACACCAAATACTGTTAATTTATCTGAGTATGATTTAGTATTTGTTGGAACTCCTGTATGGGCAAGTAAACCAACGCCAATGATTAATAGTATTCTTAGTAATTGTGATTTTAGTAATAAAAAAATAATTACATATATTACAACTGCTGGTTCAGGAGCAGAAAGTACACATAACTCAATGAAAACTTTAATTGAATCTAATGGTGGAACTGTCTTTGATTCATTTAGTGTCATTGAAAAAGATGAAGGAACTATTAAAGAAAAAGCAAATAAAGCTTTAGATAAATTAAATATATAATAATATAAAAAGGAATAATTGTATTATGATAATAATTTGACAGATTCATAATAATTATAAATTTATATAATAATTTAAATAAAACAATAAGGAGGGTTTAAGATAGGGGAAAATAATACAAAAATTATAGATAAACTACATAATTTTTTCACAGGAGATTCTAATAAACCACTAATTGCAATACCATTAATATTAATGATTATTTCATTAACTTATGTGGCAGCATGTGGATTAGAAGAAAGTATTGATCTTAAAGGTGGAACAATAATAACATTAGAAACAAAAGCACCTATGAGTCAAACAGAAATTACTAACTTATGTAAAGAAACTACAGGAATAAATGATGTTCAAACATCTATATCAGGTACACAAGCAACAATAACCATTGATGGTGAGGTTGATGCCGATACATTTACACAAAAAACATCGGATAAATTTAATATTTTAAGTTTTAAAAGTGTAGGTGCATTACTTACAGGAACAGCAATGACACAAATTATATATTCATTAATATTTGCCTTTGTTTTCATGTCTATAACAGTATTCTTTGTATTCAGAGATCTTGTTCCTTCTCTTGCAGTAATATTATCTGCAGTTTGTAACTTATCTGTAGCAGTAGGTGGAATGTCTTTAGTTGGTGTTCCTTTATCATTAGCATCTGTCGGAGCATTATTGATGCTTATTGGTTATGGTGTTGATACAGATATACTTTTAACAACACGTTTGCTTCGTCAAAATAAAGGAAGTTTATCTGAAAGAATTGTAGGAGCATTTGATACAGGGGTAACTTTAAGTATAGCAGCTATTTTGTCAATGGTTGTATTATATTTAGTAGTAATAATTATAATACCTTCTGCTCAAGTATTAGAAGATATATCTATAGTGATGATTTTAGGATTATGTTCTGATTTATTAGCAACATGGTTAATGAATTTAGGAATTCTTAAATGGCATATAAAGAGGGAGAACTAAATGGATATACAAAAAGAACAATTTATAAAAAATCCAAGAACAATACTTTTAATAGTATTATTACTAGCAAGTATTATCTCCCTTTGTATATTTGGATTACAAGAAGGACTTGATCTAAAAGGTGGATCTATGATACAATTACATCTTGAAAAACCTGTAGACCAAGATACTATGAATACAGTAACAGCTGTACTTGATAAAAGACTTAATGCATTTGGTGTATCAGATGTTAAAGTAAGACAAAGTGGAGATCAAGATGTTATAGTAGAAATAGCCGGAGTAACGCCAGATCAAGTTGAAAATATTGTGAAAACACCAGGTAAATTTGAAGCAAAAATAGGAAATGAAACAGCTATATCAGGATCAGATGTTCAAAGTGTTTCATCAAAAGAAGTTACAGGAGAACGATGGAAAGTACCATTTAAAATAACTACTGAAGGAGCAAATAAATTTGCAAAAGTTGCAGAAGGAAAAGCAGGAACACCTGTGGATATGTATCTTGATGATGAACTTATATCATCACCACAATTAGATGCAGGACTAGCTAATGGTGTACCTTCATCTGAAGTAGAAGTATCTGGTGGAGAAACAAGTAAAGCAAAAGCAACAGAAAAAGCTACAGAAGTTCACACAGTATTACAATCAGGAGCATTACCAGTTAAATTAAATATTGTATCAGTTAACAGTATATCAGCTGATTTAGGAAATCAATTTGAATTAGGTGCCCTTATTGCAGGATTTTTAGCATTAGCAGCAATAGCAGTAGTAGTAACATTTAAATATAAATCATGGGCACTAGTAATTCCTATCATGGTTACAAGTATATCAGAACTTGTACTAATATTAGGTTTTGCATCTATTATACAATGGAACTTAGATCTAGCAGCAATAGCAGGTATTATAGCGGCAATTGGTACAGGAGTAGACGATCAAATAGTAATGACAGATGAAGTTTTAGCTCATCAAGACAAAAAAAGTCACAGAAAAAACATAGTTAAAACAAAAATCAAAGGGGCATTCTTTATAATATATGCTTCAGCAGGTACATTAATAGCAGCAATGTTACCACTTGCTTATGTAGGTTTTGCAAGAGGATCAACAGGTATAGGAATGTTAACAGGTTTTGCAGTAACAACCATTGTAGGAGTACTATTTGGAATATTTGTTACAAGACCAGTATTTGCTCAATACATAGAAACATTCTTTGTTAAATCTCCTAAAGAAATTGAACAAGAAAAAAGAAGAGAAAGAAAATCAAAAGGATAAATATAAAATTTATCTTTTCTTCTTTAAATATTCACCACCAAAAAAATAAATAATTTCTTTTTTTAAAATAAAACTAATATTAAACCATTATTATAATAATATCAACATAATAAAAATTAATAATTCAAAAAAATCAACAAAAGAACTATTAAATACATGAAACAACAAATTATATTATGAATTAAAAAAATTAATTTAAAATAATGGGAGATACAAATATGAAAGTAGTAGGAATAATAGCAAGTCCAAGAAAAAACGGAAACTGCGACATAATAACAAATGAATTAATAAGCAACATAAAAAATAGTGAAGCAACAATATACAATATAGATGAATTAAACATAGAACCATGTCATGCATGTGGAGAATGTGGACCTGGAAAAGATTGTGTAGTAGATGATGATGCAGGAAAAATATTAGAAGATATTTTAGAAGCAGACTTACTAGTATTTTCAACACCTATATACTATGGACAAATGTCAGCACAAGGAAAACTAATAACCGACAGATTTTATTCCATATCAACTAACCCTAAAAAACACTTTGAAAATAAAAAATGTGTACTTATAGCAACACACGGAGCACCAACAGGGGTATATGATCAATACATGGAAATGACAAAAGGATCACCATTTGGCCATGTAGGATTTGAAGTAACAGATATAATAACAGCCGGAAATCTCCAAAAAGTAGGGGATGCAACAGAATTAGAACCTTTCATTAAACAAGCACAAGAAATAGCTTCAAAATTCTAAAAATACTTTTTTATCATTAAAATCTAACCAAAAATTATTATTAGGTTAGATTAACTTATTCTTTTTCTTATAATAACTTTGTAAAAAT
>JAUNXU010000089.1 GCA_030539615.1 Methanobacteriaceae archaeon
ACCAACAACACAAATTTTCATACTTATTTCTCCATTCAAATTAGATTTAATTAATACATGACTATATTATAAAACAATACTATTCTTATTTCAACAAACTCAAATTATATACTTATAAAATTTGCAATTTCTGTCTATAATTATATTTTTCAAGTACTTACTTCTAAATATACAATCATAGTAATTACTACTTTCTTTTAAAGTAAATTTATCTTTTCCAATGCATACTCCAACAAAGCCCTCTAAATACTTAAAATGGACTATGCTTTTCTTAATATTAAAATTAGAATAATCTAATGATTTTAAAACAACAAAATAATCTGTATCATAATAATTCACAAAATTTTCTATATTAATAATCTCGTTTGGATTTTCAATGTTAATTACTTTATCTGATTTAATAATAAACCCTGCTTTTTCTTTATAATCTATGTTATTAAAGTGTTCTAAACATTCGCTAATATCACAATCCTCATATAAAATGCTTATTTTATTTTTATCATCAATAAACTTAATTCCAATATCACTATAAATCTGCTTCACTCTATCACTATTTGTATGATTCTCCATAACATATTGAACATTTTCAGCGCAAATGTCTCTAATTGACTCCAGATTAAAATCTTCTCCTAAAAACCAGACGTTTTTACCGAATATGTTTCGCATTCCTTTTGATTCATTACTTATTACACATGTATTACATGCCATAAGTTCAAAAACTCTTCTTGCAAACATAGTCTCTGAATCTTTTATTGTATTAATATTGATTGCAAAATTAGCTTTCTTGTATATATTTTTTAATTCTTCAAAAGGCATACTTTTATGAATAATTGAATTAAATTCTTTAGGATAAATTTTCAAAGGATTTGTAGTATTATAATTTCTATCATAGATACTCAATTTAATATTTTTATTTTGAACCATCTTAAATATTTCAAGCATATCACTGCATCTATCTGGATGATCAGCATACCAGCTTCCAGCAAAGATGGCTTCATTTTTCTTATTATCAGAATTTATTGGATTAAATATTTTTTCAGAAAATCCAAACATAAGAGTGTGAACATTTTTATGTCCTAATTCCTTATATTTATCTACACATTCTTTAGAAGTTGTAAATATATAATCAAAATATAATGCAGTATCACTAAAATTATGCTTTGGATTGTCAAAATAAATCGGGTCTTCCTTGTTCCAGAAAACAGTCTTTATGTTGCTCTTTTTGCAATAATCTAAAATATTGAAAATATCCTTTCTATTATTAAAAAGAATATTTTCATTTTTATATATTTTACCTCTCCAACAATCTTTGTATTCTTCAATTCCGTTCCATGCCGATTCACAGAAAAAAATATCTGGTTCAAAGTCTGACATTACTTCTAACCAATTCGAAGGAGTTAAAAAAATAGCATTGCATTCATCCTTAAAGCTCTTGTATGTCATTTCATCGCACACAAAAGCTATTTTTATATCTTTATAGTATTTTACTTCATCATAATTTTTAAAAATATGTTTAATTCTATCAGCTTTATATTTACAGGACTTATTCTCTCCTGTAATTGAAGGGAGTATTATGTCATATGAATAATGTATTATGGTTGTTATCAACGATATATTTTCTACCTTTTTATATAACTTATATAATATAGTCTTCATTTCTATACAGCTCCCTTCTTTATTAATACTTTTACTGAATCTCTATTAGTGGGAAATTCCAAAATTCATTATCCTTTTCTTGCGTTTTTAGATAATATAATACTGCATAATTTCCTGGCTCATTAAATGTATATTCAAATTCATTGTTATTTTTTATTTCTGCAACACTATAATACATTCCATTTCTATATATATACCATTTTACTGAAGAATTAAGTGAATAATTATAATCAATTTTAAATTTGTATGTATTATTACTTATTTTCTCATAACTTTGACCATTATAAATCATATTTAAGTACGGATATTCTGGACTTATGTCTTTCCATGTTTTATCATTCTCATCATAACTAATATTTGTAACTATAGACCATTTTTTCTGATTCTTTTGCTTTTTTATATATGTTCTAACTAAATAATTACCTTTTTCTTTAAATTCATATTCAAAATTATTTTCTTTCCTAAAATCAGTTTTCTCCACTGCTTCATTTGTATCCTTATTAATTATGTACCATGCATATAATAATCTCTATATTTATTTCCAGTAGTATAATTATACCACCCTGAATCAACAAAAATATCATATCCTTTAGAATACAACATGAATGAATTATCATCAGCATGTTTATGTGTTTTTGAGCTATATCCTGATTTGAACATTGTCCATGTAGACTTAGAATAATCTTCTGACTCCCATCTATTATGACTTATATAATATCCTGATTTAGGATAAAACATAGATGTTTCAGTAGGTTTTGTACCTCTAGTACCTTGACTAAACCCATAAGTGAGATGATCATTTTTAAAATGTTCCATATTCTTAATAATATTCCCACCTATAATATCATTAGTATCTCCAATAGCTGCTACTGCACCATTTGGTTTTGCTATATATGCCATAAATTCGGTTGATTTTATAACATCGTCATATAGCTTAGTACCATATTCATCATTAAACTGTACTAAAAACTCTGAAATTATACGGAATAAATCTATTACCCCCATTTGATACCCTGGTGAATTTTCAACATGAACCATTTCATCATTAAAAGCAAAATTCATTTGTTCAGTTAATCTATTTTTCACTATATTTAACCATTCTCTTTTATCATCATTATTAAGAAAATAAGCTATATACATTAAATGCCCTATCTTGAAATATACCATGATTATGATTTTTAGTATAATTAGAATCATCAAGTAAAAATTCTGCATGTCTATTTAATAATTCTACAATAATATTTTTAGTATCCTTATTTAAATATTCGGCCTTATCAGCTGTTAATGTATAATAAATTATATTTTCTGTTCTTAAAGCAGCACCATGATCATTCCATATCATAGAATTACTACTTCTATTTTCAGAACTCTGACTATAATCAATCCAACTTAATATCAATTTTTCAGCCATATCTAAGTATCTCTTATCTTCAGATAATTCATAAGCCTTAGTTAAATATACAATAGGATATAAACATTGCAAATATAACTGAAACGATCCAGATGAATCTGTATATTTAACATTCCAATCTAATTCATTAAAGTCATATTGCATTGGTTCAATTGTATGGATAACAGTTAGTTCATTATTACATATTCCTTCTGAAATAGAAATTATTTTTTCATTACTTGGAAACTCAAATTCACAATTAAACTCTTCTCTTGTTATACCAAATTGGTTTTGTTTATCAATAGGTATTTTACACCCAATAAATACTTGTAACATAAATATGTTACACAATCTTTTTCGAATAAGTTTTTATATTTATTTCTTCATTACTATTTCTCCATTATATAATTACTTTTATTGAACAATTTTTTAATTTCTTCCAAAGCCCGTAGATAGTATTCTTCTTCATAATGCATCGGTGCAAGTCCCCATTTATGATTTTCATCAGCATTAAAATTATTGCAGATATCTATAACTAATGCATTTGGAATCTTTAATTCAAAATAATCATACATATATTTTAATCTTTCGTTAATTCTTTTATTATAAACTATATAATGTTTAGGAAATTGTCTTATATTTTTATCTCTATCTATATAATAATTTAGCATATATGCCTTGTGAATAATAATATTTCTATCTCCATATATTCTTATAATATTATCACAAAACTCATCCATTATGTCCTCTAATAAATTCTTTCTCAGCATATAACTATATCCAAATATCTTTTTTTTTAGTTTATATATTTTCCAATTTTTTATTTTATATATTTTTTCACTTATTATTTCATCACTATGATTTATAAAAAAATCACTTGATTTTAATTCATTTGATAAAGTCAATATACTCCCCTTATAACTAATAATATCAAATCTTTCATCTATCAGATCAATTAATAAATATTTGCTCCCATCATTTTTAAACCTATAGAATGTTTGCTTAGTAAAATCGTTATAAACCATTTCTCTTTGAAACTTAGACTTTAAATTTATAGAATCAATATCACATTTAATAGGATGTGATATTGATGATCCTAGTGATTGTCTAGCAATATATGTTTTTAAATTTAGTGTTTTAGACTTATCAAATTCTAGTATATCTCTAGATACACAACTTCCAAAAATACTAACAGGTATATCTTTACTATTAGTTTTGAATTTAAATTCATTTTTTTCATTTTCAGTATCTATCTCAAACATACTTTCGCTTAACTCCTTATATTCACTTCGTTTTTATAATTTATTAATTAATTCTATTTCCTTATCAATAGTAAATTCTTTTGAAGTCTGATTCCTTACTCTTTTAGCCGCATTTTTTGAAAGTTTTAAAAAATATTCTGGTTTCCTATATAATCTTTCTATTCCATCTGCCATAGCAAAATAATCTTCATTATCTGTAAGTATCCCACATTTATCATCAACGAATTCTGGAATTGCAGCTACAGCATTTGTTACAGGAACTAATCCGCAAGACATTGCTTCATCTCTAGATACACCTTGAGTATCACCTCTAGTCGGAATTAATACAATCCCATTATTTCTATAAACTTCTGAAATTTCATCTTGTCTTAAAAATTCTTTTCTTACATTAACATTAGAAAATTTCTTTAGTGGCTTTAATGTTTGATCAAACAAATCTCCATCTCCAATAAATGTAAAATTAATTTTTTCAAAAAAGTCCCTTTTGCTTAATTCAAGTACAGTTTTTACTGATATATCATTAGCATATATATTACTTGAATATGGTCGTATTGATATAATATTTTTTCTTGCCTCTTCTTCTTTTTCATAATATTTAAAAAGATTAGTATCAATACAATTATGAATTATGCTATACTTTTCATCATCTATAGATATATTATAATCTTTAGCTATCATTTCATAAAAATATCTTGAAACAAAAACAAAATGAATATTCATTTCTCTACATTTAGAAAAAACTTCATTCCAAAATTCCATTCTTAAATTAGAATCTTTTTTTGCCCTTTTTAATTCATCTTCAGTTTTATAATTAAATTTTCTTCTCCACCACGGTTGAATTTCAGCGCCATGCAGCCATACTATAATGCGTATCTTATCTTTAAAACCTTTTAGTACTTCCCACATTTGTTTATCTAAGAAGTGAACACAAACTGTATCAATAATACCTGTTTCTAAAATATTAGCAAGATCATTTGCTTGTCCCTCAACTACATTAATGCCTTCAAATTCCCTATACTCATTTTTTGCATAAACATTCATTCTCATAACATCGAATATATAGCCATCTTCTTTATATGCTGTCATACGCTTATGAACAAACATATTTCTATATAATTCTTCTGAAGAAGGGTAATGATTAGATAATATAAGTACATTTGAACGTGAAATAAAACAAGCCTTCTCATTTGGATTTTTGCTAGCTCCTATTACAATATCACTAAGATTCAATTCTCCACTACCTCGGAATCTTAAACATAATTTAAAAAACACAGCATTCTTAGGCACTTCTGCTTTATAAAACCTATTAACATTAGTAAATACAGGTGATATTTTTTTCTTATTATTATCATAAAATATACAAGTTCCTATAGTATTCAAGCTACATTAAAAAATCTTTCTACATTAACATAATGATTATTTTCTTCCTCAAGATTACTAACAAAATTAATTTTATCTCCAATTCTTCTAAATGTAACTTGTGAATCCTCAGACTGTTTTATACTCTTGATTAATTCTTCAGATGATAATATTAATCCATTATTAGCAAAATTATCAATTTCTATATTTTCTGCTACTTCTTCAATCTT
>JAUNXU010000017.1 GCA_030539615.1 Methanobacteriaceae archaeon
AATGTATTATTTTTTTACTTAAATTTTTTTTAATTTGATTTAAACTTATTCTAATCATGATTATATAATAAAGAACTTATTTAATATTTTTAATCAGCATATATAAAAAAAATAATAACTGTTAATTAATTAATTATAAAAATTAGTAAAGTATATTGTTTATTTTTTAATTTATAACTAAATTAAAATTAATTTAGATTTATTAATAAAATTTGTTTATTGAATATCTTTTTATCTCATTTTTATTACTTACCACACCCCGATTTTATTTATATACTAAATTAAACTTAAGTTTAAATTAGTCTTTTATTATTAATTAGCACTTCCTAAAATTATATTTAAAATAAGTTTAAACAATGAAGGAGTTGAAAATAAATTATGAATATAAACAAGATATTAAGAGAAAGTGAAGATGATTCTATCTTTGTTAATTCAGACATATTTAATCCCAAATATACACCAGAAAATATAGAGTATAGAGATGAAGAATTAAAACAGATAATATTAAATGTAAAACCTCTTTTAAATCATAAAAAATCAACAAATACAATTATTATTGGTAATCCTAGTACTGGTAAAACTACTGTTATGAAAAAAGCTTTAATAGCTATTGAAGAAAATACTAATATTCCTGTATGTTATCTTAATTGCAATATTCAAAATACTAAGAGAAAATGTTATATGGAATTATTTAGAAATTTAACTCAATATAAACTTAAGCCTAATATTAGTACTGAATCATTAAATAATATTATTATGGAAAAGTTAGAAAAAGAACCTATGATTATTGCTATTGATGATGCAAATTATTTACCCCCAAATGAAGCTAATTCATTCTTAAATGAAATACTACGTATTCATGAGTATTATAATTCAGACCTATGTTTATTTATTATAATTAATAGTTTAGAATTTAAATATTCTTTAGAAAAAAATGTTTCTGCAGTTTTTGTTGGTGAAGAAATATATTTTAAAGAATATACTAAAGAAGAAGTATTTAATATTTTAAAGAAACGTTGTAGTCTTGGTTTTAGAGAGGGTTGTATTACTGATGATCAAATAACGCTTATTTCCAATAAATGTCATGAAACAGGCAATATTCGTTTAGCTTTAACTATATTAAATCAAATAGGTAAAAAAGCAGATAAATTAAATGAAGACATTATATCAGATCATATTATTGAAACAGTTTTAAGTAAATACAACAAATAAACTTTGTAGAAATTCCATTAATAAATGTTATAAATAGAATATTTAAAAGAAGAAAGTTTTAATTATATTTATATTAGAATAGATTAATAGTATCTTATAAAATAACATAAAAAATGATACAAGTAACAATAAATCAATTTAAAAATAGAATTCATCACCAGATGTATAAACCAATTAATTTCCATGTATTTAGTAAAAACATTATATTACTTTTTTTTCTTTTTTTTAAAAAAATTATTTTTTATATGTGGGTGGGTGTGAGTGTGGGGGTGTGAGTAGGTCTGTATTAGTGGGTTTTCCATCCTTTTATAAACTATTAAACATTTATTATTAATATAAAATAAAATTATTAGTAAATAATTAATAGTCATTATATATAATCATAATTTTAGATCTTTAAATAAGATATTAAGGTTAATATTTACTTTTTCTATTTACTAATTTTTTTATACCTTACTTTAAAATTTTAAATAGATAAATTAAATTAAAGGGTGAAAAAAATGAAAAGTTATTATAGAAAAAATAGAAGTATGTTATATATCAATAAGAAAAATAGTATTGAATCTATAATCAATACATTCCAATATTTTCAAAGACATCCTAGAATAAAACCTCTTACAAAAGAATTACCTGAAAATATTCAATATCTTATTGAAGATAAATATATCTCCCAAACATATGTTAGCACAATTCTTAAAATTAATGATCTAAATTCTGTGATTGATTCATTAAGTTTTGATAAAGATTTAATATTAATCATTATCAATGATAATAAAATAAGTGATAGTGATAAGAATAAACTATCTAACTTTATTTCATTACTTAAATTATCAAATATTGAATTTTCATGTACTAATAAAAAAAACAGTCTTTTAACTTTAAAAAAGATTATTATTGATTATTTGGATAAAATATAATTCATAAAGGTGTGTTATTGTAAATGAACTATTCTAATATTTATAAAACTAATAATAATAATTTTTTTATTAGTAAAAATTTTTATGGTCATAGAATATATTATGGTACATTTAATAATTTAACTGAAGCTATTAAGAAACGTGACTTATTAATAAAATATGATTGGATTAAATGTAAAAACACAGGGTATTCTAAGGATAGTTTCTATGAATATAATATTATTAAAAAAGAAAATAATTATTATCTTATTAATAAAGATAATAAAGAAGTTTATGGACCTTGTCAATGTTATAAATTTATAGATATTTTAAAAAATATCATTCCATATTATACCCCTGATATTAATATTAATTTAGCTAAAAAGATGGCTATTAAAGAATTTTATAAAAATATTTCTTATAATAAGTTGCATAATTCATATATTATTTGTTATAAAGGTAAACACTATGGTGTATTTAGTAAATTATCATCAGCTCTTAAAGAACGAGATTTATTAAAATTATGTGATTGTGATGAAGATATAATGTGCGAATATACTGAATTAGTTTATGAATATGATAAAGATATTTTACCAAAATATCCTTATAAACAGGAAAATAATATTGAACATGAATATTCTCTTAATAAACATCATCGTGTTCGTAAAAAGATTAATGGTGTTTCTATTCATATTGGATCATATTCATCTTATGATCAAGCAAAGATTGTTAGAGAATATTTAGATGATCATAATTGGGATATGAAAATTGTTAAACATATACGTAATATTTCTAGTGCAATATTATATAAAGATAGATACATCAATAAAAAAGGTAATAAATATTATGTCAGTCGTATTTTTAAAGGAAAATATTTAAGATATGGATCTTATGATACTATTCAAAAAGCACGTTATATTCGAGATATGCTTATTAGCAATAATTGGAATATAGAAAAAATTGATTCATTAAAAGTAAAAAATAATAATTATTTAGATTATTGTGATTCTACAGATATTTTAGAAGATTTTATTTAATTTTTTACTTTTTTAAAATTAAATATAACCGTTTATATTCATTAAAAATTATGATTAATAACAAAAGTTAATTATGGTTTTTTTGAATTTAAAAAAAGATAATTTGATATATTGTAAATTTATATAAAGCATATAGCACATATATTAATTATAGTTTAAAATTATAAGTGGAAAAAAATTTATTTCATTATATTTTATTTTTTTAAGTAATGAAAATTTTTTAAGGAGAGAAATAAATAAAATGATTATTAAGGGAAATATTCTAAATGTCTTTACAGATGAAATTTATCCAGCTGAAGTTAAAATAAATAAAGGCATTATTGAATCTGTTAAGGAAGTTAATGGAGAATTTGATAGTTTAATTGTTCCAGGGTTTATTGATTCACACATACATATTGAAAGTTCAATGTTAACTCCTTCACGATTTGCAGAACTTGCATTAAAACAAGGAACAACATCTGTTGTAGCAGATCCTCATGAAATTGCTAATGTTATGGGTGTTGAAGGAATTGAATACATGATTAATGACTCACATAAATCACCACTAAATTATTTTTTTACTGTTCCTTCTTGTGTTCCAAGTACTAAATTTGAAACATCTGGTGCTACTATAGATAGTAAAATTATTGATGATTTTTTATCACAAGATGAATTTGTAGCTCTTGGTGAAGTTATGAATTATGAAGATGTGATAAATAAAAATCCTGAAATAATGGCTAAAATAGATATAGCTAAAAAATATAATAAACCTATTGATGGACATGCACCATTATTATCAGGATCTCGTTTAGAACAATATATTAAAACAGGCATAAGTACAGATCATGAGTGTTCAACACCTCAAGAAGTTATGGAAAAGAAACGTGCAGGTATGAAAATTATGATCAGAGAAGGTTCTTTTAGTTCAGATATTGATCATTTCATGTACAATAACGGAGATATTATAGTTAATGATGATATTTCAGCTTATGATCTTCTTAATAGAGGACATATGAATCATTGTTTAAGAAAAGCTGTTGATTTAGGTTTAGATCCTTTTAAAGCCATACGAATGGTTACTTTAAATCCTGCTCAACATTATAATCTTAATAGAGGAAGTATATCTGTTGGTAAAGCTGCAGATTTAGTCTTTATTGATAACCTTACTAATTTTAATGTTAATAAAGTTATTATTAATGGTAATGTAATTTATAAAAAAGAAAAATTATTATACAAAGCTAATCCATCACCTATTAGAAATACTATATTTGCTAATCAAAAAGTTCCAGAGGATTTTAATGTATGTACAAAAGATCCTAAAAGTAAATGTGCTATTGTTAATGTTATCAATTATAAAAAGGATCCATTAATTACTCAAAAAACCACTGCTAAACTTAATGTGAATAACGGAGTTGTTATTCCCTCTGTTTATAATGACATATTAAAAATTAGTAATATTGAACGATATAATGGAAATACTATATCTAATGGTTTTATTAAAGGTTTTGGTATTAAAAATGGTGCTATAGCATCCACTGTTAGTCATGATTCACATAATATTATTGTTGTTGGTACTAATAATGATTATATGACTCAAGCCGTTAATTTCCTTATTAAAAATAAAGGTGGTCTTGTTGCAATATCTAATCAAGGTCATGCAGAATTAACATTACCTATTGCAGGTCTTATGAGTGATAAATCACCATATAATATTATTAAATCTTCTGAGTATCTTAATAAATTCATTAAAAATATGGGTTGCAATCTAGAATCACCATTTATGGTTTTATCTTTTGCAGCATTACTTGTTATTCCTGAACTAAAAATGAGTAATCAAGGATTATTTGATGTTAATCAAAATAAATTTATTGATGTTATAGAAAAAGAAATATAACATCATATACTTTTTTTAATTAATTCTAATGCAATTTTATGTTTTTTATTTCCTGTTTTTAATATTATTCTTTCATTATCATCTATTTTATTAATATATACCTCTTTATTTGTTAATCTAGTATAATCTACCAATAATTCCACTATTTTATTTGTTGCTCGATTTATTATTGGTATTTCTGGTTTATTTTGTATTGTTTCTACTATTTTTGCGGTTATAATATGTATTTCTTCTTTTTGAGTATAACATTCCATTTTTAATTTAAGTAATAATGGCATGTTAATACAGTCATTATTTTTAATCTTTTGGTAATCTGTTATATTTAATTTTTTTAATACTATTCTGGTTAATAATAATGGATCTGTTGTTAACCCAAGTATAAATTCTTTATTTTTCAATATATTTTTTAATGTTTTATTAGAGTATAATTTTAGTTGTATGTGATTATTATTGTTTATTACACCTATTAAAGATGTGTTTAGTGTTCCATTATTGTTTTTTGTTGTTATTACACTTTCATAAATTATGTCTTCTTCAAATATCATAGTTATCTAATTAATATTGATATCTTTTTTCATCAAACCAATTTTTTAAGAAGTAATATGCTATTACTGTTACTATAATTAGTATGACTATTGGTAACATCCATATAAACACTTGTGTTAATATTATTGCTATTATTAATGCAATTACAAAATATAAAATATCTCTTAAGTTCATAATATAATATATAGATTATTATCATTATATAATAATTTCAGTTTTAATTAAATAAAAAAAAATTATAAGGGAAAAAATAAAATATGACCATTGTTATTATAAATAATTTCGGACAGTACAATCATAGAATATCAAGAACATTACAATATCTTAAAATACCATGTAAATTAATGCCAAATCGTACAAATATTAATGATATAAAGAAAATAAATCCTTCTGGAATAATACTTGGTGGTGGACCATCAATCGAACGAATTGGAAATTCTAAAGAATATATTAAAGAATTTGATGTTCCAATACTAGGTATTTGTCTTGGACATCAATTAATTGCAGAGGCATACGGAGCTAACACTAGATCTTCTACACGTGAAAGTTATGCTCAGATAGAATTAGATATTCTTCATGAAAATGATTTATTTAAAGATTTAGGAGATAAAATAACTGTATGGTCTTCTCATAAAGACGAAATTGAATCAATACCAGAAAATTTTCAAATTCTTGCAAAATCAGATAAATGTGATATTGAAGCTATAAAACATAACACCAAACCTATTTATGGTATTCAATTCCACCCTGAAGTTCAACACACACCAAAAGGACCTGAAATTTTCACTAATTTTTATAATGTTTGTAAAAAATAGTTAATAGAAAAAAATACATATATAATAATATTATTATAAAAAAGGAATTAAATAATTATGATAATTGATGAAAAAGAATTTATAGAAAATACAGTAAAAAGTATTAAAGATACTGTTAAAGATGATAAAGTAATTATTGCCTTATCAGGTGGTGTTGATAGTTCTGTTGCTTCAGTACTTGCATCATCTGCTATCGGTGATCAATTAGAAGCTATTTTTGTTGATCATGGTTTACTTAGAAAAAATGAAGTCGAATATGTTCGTGATACTTTTAATGATAAATTAAATTTAACCATTATTGATGCTAGTGATAAATTTGTTAATGCTCTTAATGGTGTTACAGATCCTGAAAAAAAACGGGAAATTATTGGACATACATTTATTGAAGTATTTGAAAAACATGCAAAAAAATCTGGTGCTAAATTTTTATTACAAGGCACAATAGCTCCTGATTGGATTGAAAGTGAAGGAAACATTAAATCACACCATAATCTTACATTACCTGATGGTCTTGAATTAAAAATTATTGAACCATTAAGAGAATTATATAAAGATGAAGTTAGAGTAATTGGTTCTGCTCTTGGATTACCCGACACAATTGTTCACAGACAACCATTTCCAGGACCAGGCCTTGCAGTACGTGTTTTAGGTGATATTACTAAAGAAAAATTAAGAATTTGTCGTGAAGCAGACCATATTTTAACACAAAATGTTGAAAAAAGAGGTTTAGATAAAGATTTATGGCAATACTTTACTGTTTTAACTAATTGTAAAGTTACAGGAGTTAAAGGCGATATCCGAGATGTAGGTTATCTTCTTGTATTAAGAATGGTTCAATCCCTTGATGCAATGACTGCAAATATCCCTGATCTTCCATGGGATTTCTTACATGATGTATCCCAACAAATTACTTCTGAAGTTCCAGAAATTACCCACGTATCATTATCAATTAGTGATAAACCACCAAGCACTATTGAATTTGAATAAAAAAAATATTTTTTCTTCTTTTTAACTTTTTTATAACCAGTACTATTTATCTAATGAATATATTTATTTTATACTAAAATAACAAAATCAGTAATGATGTTAAAATAATATATGTAAATACAAATATTATTTCATGTCGTTTTGTAGTGTTTCAACTCTTCTTAAACCTTTTTCTAATGCTATGTATAATGAATCATTTTGTTTAAGACTATTTACTATTTCTTCTGTTATTCCACCAGGTGTACTCATTTTTTTAATATATTCTTCTTGATTTGTTTCTGGTACTATTTTTTCTGCTTTCAATGATATTTCTGGAAGGTATTTGAATTGTTTTGCAAATTTTTGTATTGCTTTTTTGTTTTCTTTTTCTTGAGGATTTATTATTGAATATGCAGCAGGTAAACATGCAGCAATTGTCATTATATTCATTTCTGTATCATTTTGTATAGGATAATATTCTATTTTTAGTGTTTTTAATAATTGTTCGACTTTTTTATTAGGTGGATATAATCCAGCTATTGCTGTTTCATTTAGTATTGTGTCTGGTCCTGTTGGCAGTACTCGTATTATCTTTTTTTGTTTTGTTTGTTCTTGTATTTGTTTATTGGTTATGCTTGCCATGAAAGAAATTATTATTTTTGATTTTTCAAATATTAATTTATCTAGTTCATGAAAGTTTTGTGGAGGTATTGTTAATATCAATATATCTGAATTATTTATTAATATTTGGTTTGTTGTTATATTTTCTGTTAGTTTTAGTTGTTTTAATTTTTTTATTGTTTTTGGATTATTTTTATGTGTTAGTAATAAGTTATTTTTATTATATCCTTTTTCTAATAATTTTTGTATTATTGAAAGTCCAAGATGTCCTGTACCAATTATGCCTATTTTTTCAGTTATCATAAATTTTATCCTTTTTTCTTGTTTTTGTATATATGAGCATTATATTTCTTATTATTTATTGTTATATAATTTTCTAGTGTTGTATTGTATTTGAAATTATGTTTTTTTATTTGTTTTATTGAATCGTTAGCTTTTTCACAGATAATTGCATAAATCTCTTCTAGTTGTAGAATATTGTATGCAAAATTTATTATTACAGGGAGTGTTTGTGTCATGTATCCTTTCTTCTGATAATCAGGTAATAATTCATATGCTATTTCTGTGTTTTTAATATTATTATTTATATATTGTAATGCACAAGTTCCTATTATTTTATTAGTTTTTTTAATATGAATACTCCAATGTATTTTTGTTCCATTATTATAAGCTTCATGTATATCAAATATACGTTTTTCAGTATTTTTTATTGTTGTATCTGGTTTAATACCCATATATTTCATTACATTATCATTAGACCATAATTCATATAATTGCCAAACATCTTCAAATTTAATATTATCCAATATTAAATCTTTTGTATACAAAACAGGAAACTTCATAATATATATTATATTCATCCCATATTATATACTAATCAAAATAGAAATATAAAATAAAGAATAATTTCCATAAAAAAAGAAGATAATTATGATAAAAAGTAAATATGCATTCCTAAAAAAACTAACAGATCAAATTAATATGAAATCAGTTAGTGTAGACAAAGAAATTGATGGAAGTTCACCACCATCAATATTTATAGGAAGTTGGAACTATCCTAAAGTATATGCAGGTCCATTAATAGCACCAACACATGAAAATACCCATATTATGGATCAACCAGAACAATGGATAACCACAAATAAAACACAAGAAGACATAATAGGTTATAGATTAAATTTAGTAAGAGGAAAACAAGAAATAAGTATAACTGATACAGAATCATTATTTATTGAAAAACTACAAGATATTACAATGGGTAAAAAATCAGTAACAAGTCAAGCTATGTTTAATAAAAAACCGAGAGGTTTATCATTTAATAATGAAGAATCTCCTCATGGACCAAGTGCAATATTAAAAGAATTTAGTATAGATAATGTAAAATGGGATAAACAATTATCAAAAACATTTTATGATACAGATCTAAAAGCAGCAGATGCAATAGAAATTTTACATCAAAAAAATATACCATTTTCACAAATACAAAAAGCATTTTCAGTAGGTGGAATGGGAATAAAAAATAATAGAAAATTAGTTCCAACAAGATGGTCTATAACAGCATGTGATACTATTATGGCAGATAAATTATTAAAAGAAGTAAAATATTATCCTTTAATAGACACATACAAAGTTTATGAATATTCCAGCTTAAATAATTATTATGCAATATTAACAATGCCAACAGAATGGGAATATGAATGGATGGAAGCATTTTTAAAACCAAACAATAGAAATATGATATTTACAGATCATGAATATCATTCACCTAAAAAAGGATATTCACGAGTAGGTGGATGTTATTACACTTGTAAAATGGCTATATTAGAACAACTAGAAAAAGAAAAAAAACAAGCAGGATGCATAGTATTTAGAGAAGCATATGAAAATTATATGCCATTAGGAGTATTTAATGTAAGAGAAAATGTTAGAAATGCAATGCAAGAAAAACCAACTGAATATGAAACAATACATCAAGCATTAAAATATATAAACAGTAAATTAAGATTAACTACTGATGATTTTAAAAAAGAAAGTACATTATTAAAAGAAAGTTTACAAAGTAGACAAACAACATTAGATCAATTTTTTTAAGGAAATAAAATAATGATAGAATTAAAATATAAAGAAATTAATCAAGACACAAAAGAAAAGATGGAATTACCTCCTGAAACAATAGATAAACAATTAGCAATAGAAACTATACAAAAATATCAATCTTGTAAAAAAACATACATTCTTGATTCAGGAACACAAGCTATTCAAACAATAACTAATGTATTAGATACTATATTAATACCAGATCAAGGAACCTGGAAAAAAACATTACAACATGCTCAAAAAAGAAAACAAAATCTAGAAATTCTAGAAACAAATGATGGATTAATAGATCCTGAAATAATAAATCAATACACTAATAAAACTGATAAAAAAGTAGCATTGTATATTACAAGTTATGCTGGATATACTGCAAATCAACCAATAAAAGATATACATAAAATTTGTAAAGAAAATAATATTTTATTAATAGAAGATATATCAGGTAGTATTGGTGATACAAAAAATAATCTTGCAAAAACAAAAAATTCTGAAATCCAAGTATGTTCTACAGGATCACCAAAGATAATCAATTTAGAACAAGGAGGATTTATAAATATTAATACGGATGATATTTTATTAGATAAGAGTATCATTTCAAAAAATCAACCAAACAATTCAATATACAAAGGTATAATAAATGAATTACCTAAATCTAAAAAAATTCATAATAAAACATATACCATTACACAAGAAATAAAAGAAATTCTAAAAGAGGAATTAATAAATAATAATGAACATAAAATTGTTCATCCTAATAAAAATGGAATAAATATTATAATAACAGCACCTAGTAATAGTAAAGCTAAAAAATTAGCTTATCATTTAAGAAAGAATATTACTACTAATAATCAAAAAAGTATAATTACAACATGTCCTAATTATAATAGAATTAAAAAAGCTGGTGTTGCTATTGAAATAAAAAATATCCAAGTAGAAACTTTAACAAGTGAAATTAGTAGTCAAATAGCTGATATCATTTTAGATTGTATTTATAATTATTAAAAGATTTTATTTAAAAGTTTGTTTTAACAATTTTTGCTGTTAATGATCATGGAATTCACATTAGAAATACATATGCAATACATCATTTTATTATCAATTGTTACATATTATTTATTTCCATTTTGAGGATTATTTAAATTTATTATTAAATGCATGAGAAAATATATAGGTGTTACCATAGTTAATCTATATTTATTTTCATTAAATTAAGATCTTTTATAAAAAATATTAAGTTAAGCTAAAAAAACTAAAATAACATTTAATTAATTAAATACTTTTAATTTAATTAAATTAGCCAAATATGCAAAAATAAAATATTTATGTATAAATAAAGGCTGTAAATCTCTTATTTTTCATAAAAAAGATAGCTATCTTTATTAATACTTATTAAAATAAAAAATATATAAAATTAATGATTATATTTTTACAAAAGATTCATAAAAATAAGAATTAATAACCAAACCCATAAAAACAAAAATAAAACGAAATGTATATAAATGACTTAAGCATAAGTAAGTATTGGGTATAATGATACCTCTGTTTAAAAGGTTAAAAAGCTATATTAGGCTTGTTGATCTTTTAATTTTCAGAATTAATTTTAATAGGAAAAAGGGGAACATTATAACCTACCCCCCTTTTTTTTCATTAAAAGAAAGAGTGTCCGACAAAAAAATAATATTTAACTTAAGTTAATATAAAATTTAAGTCGGAAATTCTCTTTTTATATAAACGAAAAAAAAATAGAAGTAAAAGAATTATTTAATTACCTTAAATTCTTTTTTAATCCCCAATAGTTTAGATTAAAACTCAAAACGCTTAAATTTTACTTATTATCCTTTTAAAAAAATTAAAACATTTAATTAACCACCATAATTGATAAATAATCTAAAATTTTATTTTAAAAGACCTAAAACAGCAAATTAAAATTAATAAAATACACAATTTATTAAATATTTATTTAAGAATATAAAATTTAATTTAGTTTTAAGTTAATTTAAACAAAAAATAAACTATTCACATAGTAGAAAAAATAAATAATCCATAAAAATAGTATTAAAAAAGTTAAAAATATTCTATGAAGATAACTATCAATTAAAAATACTAAATACCCAAATAACCCATTTAAAATAGTTTTTTATAAAAATAGAAAATCCACTAATATTTAAAAAAAGTTAAAAGAAAAAAGAGATTTTATTTTTTAATTCTAACGTCCTATTTGTGTGATTCTTTCTGTGGTGTCTCCATCTATGAATGCTCCAGCCATGTTTTTGAACCATTGGTTGTATCTTGTTTTTTGAGTGTTTGTTAGTGCGTAGTTGAGTTTTATGATTAGTCCTGATGTGTCGTAATTGTTGAAGCATGTTTTCATGTATGATACTGAAAGCCATTTTGTTGGTATTCCATGACTTCCTTCATTGTATGTTCCTGATGGGTTACATACTAGTACTTTTGTTTTATCTGCACTTATGTCTAGTATTGCTACGTAATGTGACCATGTGTGAAATACTAATGCACAGCCTCCTTTTGCTAGTTCATTTAGTGCTGTGTTAAATGTGCTTTTGTAGTATATTGTTGCACTCATGTTGCATGATTCTACTGCTTTTTTCAGTCCTCTTGATGATGATCCTGCTGTTGCTGTTGATCCTGCTAGTTTTGCTAGTAGTGCTTCGTTAACATAGTTTCTTAGTACTTGTGTGCATGCACTTACTGATGTTGGTCCGCATGTGTATCCTGTGTTTTGTTGGTCTCTTACTTCTGCATATGTGTATGATTTTCCTTTTAGGTTTACTGTTATTTCAGATGGTCCTGTCATTGTGTTTTGTAGTACTTTGTATGTGTTTATTGCTTTTTCTATTACATTCCATTTTTCTCGTGCTATAAGGTAGTATGTTTTAGTGTCCCCTTTTATTTGGAAGAATGTGTATTTGGATAATGCATTATTTAAGTATAAGCAGTAACTGTCTCTTTGTATTACTTCTTCATATTCTGCTCTTGTTAGTGTGTATGTTCCATTTTCATTTGCCCATTTTACATTAGTCATAGCGTTAATATTAGGTGTTCCATCAGGAAGTAATGGTATACTTGATTCAAATGGATTAATTGTTGATAACTTCATATTATTTGATGCTGTTGTAGCATAACAATTATTTGATCCTCCATATACTACTGTAATTTTATAAGTTTTTGCTGAAAGATAAGTAGTATCATATGTTAGTGTTGCTTTTCCATTTATTATATTTGCATATCCTATTGTTTTCCCATTTATTTTAAATGCTACTTTACCAGATGTTAAATATTTATAATTACTATCAACAAAAGTAGCTTTAAATGATACACGATTAGTTACACTTGCTACTACTTGATCTATTGAAGAATGTGAACTATTTTTAGTTAAGATCAATAAATTTGTTGCAGTAAATGGTTCTTGTGTAATATTTCCACCATACACTGCTGTGATGTTATATGTTTTTGCTGAAAGAGAAGCTATATTATACATTAATGTTGCTTTTCCATTTATTATATTTGCATATCCTATTGTTTTCCCATTTATTTTAAATGCTACTTTACCAGATGATAAATAATCATTATTTTTATCCACAAATGTTGAAATGAATGTTAAATTATTTCTAACAATAGTATTTATTTTATCAACAGTCCCATATGTTATTGATTGTTGAGTATTATTCTCACTTTTTATATTTTGTTGAGTTTTTATACTGTTGTTAAATTCAACTTCATTATTTACATTACTTTTAGTTGTAACAAGTTCTTTATTATTTGTTGTATAATAATTTTCTTTAGTTTCAATATTACTATTTACATCATTTATATTATTACTATTAAAATTATTATCTGTATTAGATTCTATTTGATTAGTAGATACGAAATTAACATCAGTATTATTTGTTGCTGTTACAATACCCATAGTCAAAAATAAAATTAATATAGTTACAACAATAATTTCTCTTATTTTGAAGTTCTTGATTGTATCACCCAAATTTATTGTTTTAGATTTTAAATTATTATAATTATTACTTGAAAATAGTATTTAAAATTATTGTTATTTTATCATGAAAAACATTGCTTAATAAAAGTATTTAACTAAAAAAAAGAAAAATTTTAAGATAAAAATTAAAAAAAGTATGATATTTTAAAATTCAATTAGTTTAGAAAGATCAATCAGAAGATTATTCTTTTTTAAGTAAATTTATTTTTTAATAAATATACAATATCTTTTTATGTAAAATAATATCGTTTTATTAAGAAATATTGAATTAATAAAATTATTTTTAGTTTTAATGATTTAAATAATTATTATTTTTAAAATAAAAGATACATAACCAAATACATTAGTTTATATACTCCAAAAACCAATAATTAAATATATAAAATTTTATTAATAGCGGGAACAAAAATAAAAATTTTATAATGGGGGGAACCATTTAAAATAATTTTTATTGCGAGCGGGAACTAATTAGCGATAATTAAATTAAAAAAATTAAAAATAATCACTTATTAAGCATTGATAAACATCACTAAAATATAAGAATTTATTTCATCATATGAAAAAAACAATAAATTCGTAACAAAGGTGTTTTAAATGAAGAAAATCCTCATAATAAGTGTAATGGTTATTATTTTTTTAATTACTACTATTCCAAATATAACCGCTAAAGAAAATATTACTTCAGTGGGAGTAGAAGTAACCAATTCACAAATTGATATAAATTACAAAGAAGACTCAGAGATAGACAAGGATATAGAATCAAATAATTTAGAAAAAGAAAATAATTGTTACATTAAAAATACTATAAATAATGAATATCAAGTCAATAATTATAAAGAATTAACTACAACTATTAATAAAATAAAAAAAGAAGAAAAAGGAAATTATACTATATTATTAAGTGGTGGAACATATACATTTAATCAAAGATTATCATGGGACTCTTTAGAAAATAGTACATTAAATATCAAACCAAATACTAATTCTAAAGTAATTTTTGATGGTGAAAAAAATACAAGTTTATTTGCTATACGTGTAAATAATACTTTGAAAGTAGAGAACATATCATTTATTAATGGATTTAGTTCATCTTCAGCAGGAACTATTCATAATGCAGGTACATTAGAAGTAATAAACTGTTCATTTATAAATAATTATGCTAATATTGGAGGAGTTATATATTCAACAGCAAATAGTAATGTAATAATAAAAAATTCAATATTTAATAATAATCAAGCAGATACATATGGTGGAGTTTTATATACTTCAGGAAATACTAATATTATTAACTCAATATTTCAAAGTAATCAAGCTTTAAATAAAAATGGTGGAGTTATAACTAACTTAAATTATTTAAGTATAACAAATAGTAATTTTAATAATAATACTGCAAATAAAGGTGGTGCCATATACCATACTGGAACTTATTTATCAATAAATAAATCTAATTTCAAAAATAATCAAGGAAAAATTGATAGTGGTGCTATATCAAATACAAATATTAAGACTAATACTAGTATAGTAAATTCTTTATTTGCAAATAATTATGCAAAACAAGGTAGTGGTGGAGCAATATCTAATATTGGTTTATTAAATATAATCTCATGCACATTTAATAATAATAGTATTAGAACCGATATTAAAACATATGGTGGAGCAATAGTATCTAATAATCAATCATTATATATAAGTAATTCAACATTTAATAATAACTATGCATGGAGTGGTGGAGGAGTATCATCAAATAGTCCAATAACAATTACTGACACAATATTTAATAATAATTATGTTAATGAGAGTGCTGGAGCTTTAGGATGTAATAATATTTCTTATATGGAAAATGTAACTTTTACAAACAATAAAGCAAATATTAGTGGTGGAGCTATTGTAACTAATCCAAAATGTATTGGTAATATTATAAATTGTAGTTTTATAAACAATAAAGCTCTTGTTAATGGAGGAGCAATTGATAATTACTATGGTTACTTACAAATTACTAAATGTTTATTTGATAAAAATATTGCAATAAAAGATGGAGGAGCAATAGCAACATTAAATTACCTTAATTCAAACCAATGTACATTTAAAAACAATCAAGCAAAAAGTGGTGCTGTTATAATAAGTGTAGATATATTAATAATAAGAAATTCAGAATTTTATTCAAATACAGCCATTGTTTCAGGAACAATATTTCATTCACTTGGTATTGCAAATATAACATATAACATATTTAAGAATAATATTGCAAATCATGGTGGAGCATTTGAAGGTATAAAAGGAACAGCTACAATAACAAATAATAAATTTATAAATAATAAAGCAATTACTAATGGAAGTGCATTAGCATATCAAAATGGAAAATTAATTAATAAAAATAATCAATTTATTAAAAATACTGGAAATGGTGTTGAAACGATTTATTTAAATGATGTTTCATATATTAAATCAAATAATATATATGTTAATACAAGTATTTTAACAAAAATAGATATTGAAAGTTATTATGCACAACCTGGAGATACAATCCACTTTATTGCAACAGTTCAATTAAAAAATCCTTCATGGTATGATGATAATTTAATAATCGATACAGGAATAACTCAATTTATAATAAGTAACATTACAACATTAAAAGCCGATGTTATTTCAGGAGAGAGTAATTATTTATATAATGTTCCAACAAGTATGTCTAATAAAGATATTTATTTAACAACAACATATCTTGAATCTAATGGTTTTAAATCATCAAATAGATTATCAATGATCCATATACGAAATTCAACTTATAAAACAAGCCCATTATTAACATCAAATAATTATAATTGCTTTATTAATGAAAAAATTAATATTATAGGAACTCTTCAAAATTTAGCAACAGGATCAGTTAAAATTTATTTAAATAATAAATTATTAACAACTCAACAAATTATTAATGGTAAAATTCAGTACACATATCTAGTCACAAATACTAATCTAGTAGGTGTAAATTATATTAAATTTATATACCCTGAAAATACTAAGTATAGAACAGAAACACATGAAAGCATATTTACTGTTAAAAAATTAAATACCATTGTTACAATGGATAATATAAAAACATATCCTAATAACAATATTACATTCAAAGCTATTATTAAAGATACTAATGGTAATCTGCTAAATGGAGGTAAAGTTGCATTTAAAATTAATGGCATGACTCAAGGTTTAAGTTATGTTAAAAATGGTATAGCTATTTATAATTTTAACATTCCAGATAATTGGTCTAGTAAAGATTATAAAATAACAGCAGTTTATAGTGGAACACCAGAATACTGTTCTAATCGTATTGAAAATAGTATTTTAAGTATCCAAAAACAAAATCCCAAAATAAATATAGATTATACTAATCAAAACAATAGTTTAATAGTAAAATTAAAAATTACAGGCTCTATTAATAATATTATTGCTAGTTATGGTAAATCAATAATTAAAATAAATCAAAAAACAGTAACACCTATTTTAAAAATTAATAATGGAATTGCACAATACACTATAAATTTAGATAAAGGAAAATATAATATGACAGTTACATTTTCTGGAAATAATCAATTACATTCTAATAAAATAGATTTACCTATAATTAAAACATGAAAAAAAATAAGATTTAATCTAAAGATAATAAAGCTATTTTTTCATTTATTATCTTTTGAATATTATATTGATCTAATTGAATATTAGTTATATTATATACTTTTTTTATGTGTTCAATATTATATTGATCTAATAACTGATCATCTCTTTTTCCAAGTAACTTTTCTGTTTTATTTATTTGATCTAAAGTTGTATTAATATAAACTACAGTTACATTAGAATTTTCTGTTATTCCCAGTATGTTTAAAGCTTTAGTTATTTGTTTTTGTGTTGAAGCCCTAATACAAATCTCTAACCCTTTATCTTTTGCAAAATTTTGTTTATTAAAATGTGCTTGTATTGATTGTATTATAGCCTGTTTTAAATGTTTTTTTCCACAAATATTTTCCGTATTTAATAGTTGAATAATACTTTTTTTATTTTTATTAGTTATACTATTAATTTCTTTTAGTAATTTTGATATATTTTCTTGATTTAAACTATTTTGATAAGTGTGTATTATTATTTCATTGTCTTTTAGTATTTTTTGAGTTTCATCTTCCATTATTTTACTCCTTTTTAATTATCTTCTTATTTTGTGTGATAATCCTATTTACTCCTGAAAGATATGCTTCAACACTAGCTGTTATAATATCTGGTTGTGTACTTCTAGATGTTATTATTTTATCTTCACTTTTTAATTTTATTACAACATCTATTAATGCATCAGTTCCACCATTTATTGCATCTACATGATATTCAACTAATTGAATATTTGTTTCTTCTTTTATTGTTTTTTGTACTGCTTTGATTGCAGCATCAACTGGTCCAACACCAACATCAGCTTGTATTTTTTCTTCATTTGCTATTTGTAGTTTTACAGAAGATGTTGGTGTTACTTTATTTCCAGATACAATTGTATACTCTTCTAATGTTATTAAATTTTCATGATCAAGACCTAATACATCTTCAGTAATTGCTTGTAAATCTACATCAGTTACTGTTTTTCCCATATCAGATAATGATTTTACTCTTTGAAATATTTTTTCTGTTTGATCAAAATTTATTTTTATTCCTAATTCTTTTACTTTTTCATGTATTATTTTCTTTCCTACATGTTTTCCTAAAACAAAACGTCTTTTATGTCCAACTGTTTCAGGCTTTATTGGTTCATAAGTACTTGTGTTTTTCATCATTCCATCAGAATGTATTCCTGATTCATGTGCAAATGCATTTTCTCCAACTATTGCTTTATTAGGTTGTAGTTTTATTCCAGAAATTGTTTCTACTAATTTTGACATTTCATGAAATTTTTGAGTTTTTATATTTGTTTTTTTATGATATAAAGTTTCTAAAGCCATTATTAATTCTTCTAATGATGTATTTCCAGCTCGTTCACCTATACCATTTATGGTTGTGTGAGCTTGTGTTGCACCTGCTTTTAATGCTGCTAATGTATTTGCTACTGCTAATCCAAAATCATTGTGACAATGAACACTTATTGGTTTTTTAAGTTGAGATAATTCTTTATAAAATTCATATGATTTTTCAGGAGTTAATAGTCCAATTGTATCACAGGCACATAATCTTTGTGCTCCTGCATCTATTGTTTTATTATATAATCTTTTTAAATCAGCTATTTCTGTTCTTGTTGCATCTTCAGTTGATAATTCTATTATTAATCCATGATTTTTTGCATATTCTGTTGCTTTTACTGCAATTTCTTCTACTTCAGACCTGGTTTTTCCTAGTTTATACTGAATATGTAAGTCTGATGTTGGTATTACTAAATGAATACTATCTACTTCACATTTTAGTGCAGCATCTATATCTTTTTGTATTGGTCTTGCAAAACTTGATATTTCTGCAGTTAATTTTTCATCAACTATCTGTTTTATACTTTTTTGTTCGCCTTTAGATGTTATTGCTGTTCCTGCTTCTATTACATCCACACCTAACATATCAAGCTTTTTTGCTATTTTTAATTTTTCATCAGATGTTATGAATACTCCAGGTGTTTGTTCCCCATCCCTTAATGTTGTATCAAGTATTCTTAGATTATTTTTCAATTTTTTCACCCCTTTTAATTATTTTTTATATGAAAATTATATTATTTTTGATGTTTTAAAACAGTTATTATTCTTGTAAGACTTCTATGCATCCGTATACTATGTTGTTGTACTATCTCTAATTTTGTATCATTTACAACTTCTTTTAAATCCAAATAATGTGGACTTGCCATACAAATATATCCTTCTGGTTTTAATGTATTTGTAAGTGCATTTAATGATTCAGTATATAATTTTTTAGTTGTTTCTCCACCAGTGGTTGTTGATATTCCATATGGTGGATCCATTACAATTGCATCAACTTTTTTACCTAATTTTATTGATCTTGCATCACCATGAATTATTTCATAATTTTTTATATGTTCATGTTCTATATTTTTTTTAGATCCATTAGTCATCCTATAATCTATATCAGATCCAATAATTTCAGCTTTTAATAATCCAGCTTCTATTATTATACCACCTGTACCACAAAAAGGATCCCAGACTATAGAATTTTCTTTTACATGTGCTAAATTCACCATACATAATGCTAATTTAGGACTCATTGATCCAGGATGAAAATATGGTCTTTTATGAGGTTTATTTGTAAAAAAATGTTTCTTATTTTGTTGAACAACACATCTTGTAATTATAACATCTTCATATTCTTTTGTTACAAGATTATCTCCTTCTTGTTTTTGTATTGGATTATTATAAACTATTTTTATTGTTGTTTCAGGGTTTTCTAATTGTACTTTTGCTTTTGTTTCTTTTTTTATGAATCCACCAATACCATATTCTATTTGATGTGTATTTACACTTCCTTGATTCATTTTTTTTACTCTAACTTTAAATGATCCACAGATATGTTCTTTCCAATCAATATTTTTATAAGTCTCTTCTAGTTTTTCAGGTGTTGTTATTTTTATAGTTTGTAATATTTCATGAGTATAAGATAATTGTTTTCCTATTTTTTTTATTGTTGATTCATCTGTAGTTATATCTATTCTTACTAATGTTGGATTTTCTTCTAATATTTTATAATTTAAATTATATTTTTCTAAAACTGCTATTATTTCTTGTTGAGGTAATGTTAAATTTTCTTGTGATTTTATTAATGTATATTCCATATATTTATTAATCTCCTTGAAGCCATTTTTGGTATTAATTTAAATATTAATCCTGTTTTTATTAATTGTTTTATTAATGGTGTTTGTGTATCCATTTCTCCATATTCGGAGATTATATCAGATATATTGTATTTTTGTAATTGTTCAAACATAATATTTAATTCTTCTGCAGTTAATTTTTCTAATATTTTTTGAACTGTTAATTGCATTTTAAATTCTTTCATGTATCTATTTTCATATTCTTTTTGATAATTTGTTAATTCTATATTATTATTTTGTAATGAGTTATGTGTTGTTTTAACTGCCATGTCAACACAAGTCAATCCTGATATTAATCCACCACCTGTTGTTGGTTTTATTTGTGATGCTGAATCACCTAGTAATATTGTTTTGTCTTGTGTTATTTTTTTGTTTGAATTATATTTTGGTATTTTTCCATAATGTTTCTTAATTATGGTTCTATTTTCTTTTTCTATTTTTTCTTGCAGTATTTTATCTGCTATTTTATATTCATTTGGTGTGAATAATCCAATTCTTTGTGTATTTTCATCTACTGGTATTGTCCATATAAATCCTGGAGATATGTTTGTATTAAGTTCTACTTTTACATTATCAGTCATATCTTCTTTTTGTGTTGTGTATTGTATTGCTGTGAAGTATTCTTGTTGAATATTAGGATTTAATTTTGTTGCTGTAATTGATTGTGGTCCATTTGCTACTACTAATATTTTTCCTGTTATTTCTTCATTTTGTGTTGTTATTGTTGCTGTTTTAGTATCTGTTTTTTGAATTTTTGTTTTTAGATATGTTTGTACATTTTCTGTTTCTGCTTCTTTAAATAGATGTTGATCATATTTTATCCTATCAAGTACATATGCTGCATTTTCTTGTTTTTTTACTGTTATATTTGTTTTGTTAGGTGAGTATAATATTGCTCCTTTTACAGCGTTTAATATAAATTCTTTTTGTATTTCTTGAATTTGATTTATGTTAACTGAAACTAATCCTGCACATTGTAATGGTTCGCCAATTACGGCTTTTTTATCATATAATCCTACATCATATCCTTTTTTAGCCATTTTAGTAGCATAAGTTGATCCAATTGGTCCAGCACCCACTACTATAATATCATGATCTGTCATCCTATTTTTTATCCTTATATTTTTTTTATCGTTTATTGAACTTTGATTGGTGTTTTTCCATTATTGAATGGGAAGTTGTATATTTATTTCTTTTTTGTTTGTTTTTAGTATTGTAGGAATTATTTATATCAGATTTTTTATCTGATTTTTCTTGATGTTCTTTACTTTTTGGATATACTTTATTTATTTGATGTTTTGTTCTTTTTTTATTTATATATTTACTAGATTTTCGTTCTTTTTCTGGACGTTCAGTAGTTGATGTTTTTCTATTCATTTGTTCTGAAATTAGTTCTTCTATATCATGAGGATTTGGTACAGCATCCAATATTGTTTCTGTATTATCATGACCACCATATATTTTTATTTCACCTGCTGAAAATATTCTTTCCATAACAGTTTGTGATATTTGTATATCTTGTATCTTATAATAAGGCATGAATATTTTTTCTTTTCTTAGAAATCCTCTTTGTATTACTAGTCTTGATTGTGTGAATGTATATGTAGTATAATTCCAGTCCATTATATCTAATAATAGTTTAATAATAACAATAAGTATTGCTATTAAGATCACAATAAATGTTAATCCCACTAGATTTGTTATATTTAGATTAAAACTAATCATTAGATTTGTTTGTATTTGAGACATTATTGCTTGTGCTGGGGATATGATAAAGAACAATAGTAATAGCACAATTATTTTTGTTATGAAATTATCTGCATATAACAATAATCTAGGCTTAATTTTCAATAGCACATATTCTGATTCTACTTCTGGTGTTGGTGATTTCTTTGATTTAGGCATCATATTACCACTTCTTTTTATTTTTTCCCGTTTAGTTTTATATTAATTTTATACTTAAAACTATGTTAATCATAAAGTATATAATTTACATATACTTTAGTTAAATATGATAAAAAAAGTTATAGGTTAAGTGATTAATAATTGAATAATTCTGATAAAATTAAAAGTAGAAGAATAAATATTGATTCTACACATATTCAGTTGAAAACAGATAAGTTTGAAGTTGATATTGAAGAGGATATTTTAAAATCTAGAATGATTATTCAAGATATGATTAAGAATAATCCATCGTTTAATGGTTTTGAACCAGTAAATTTTAAAAGTCAGCACCATATTATATCTTTAATGATTAATGCAGGAGATATTAGTAATACTGGACCAATGTCTAGTGTAGCTGGTAGTATTAGTGAAATTTGTTTAGATAAATTAATAAAAAATGATTCTAAATATTCTATTATTGAAAATGGTGGCGATATTGCATTAAAAGTTAATAAAAAAGTTATAATTGGAGTATATGCTGGAAAAAGTAAATTAACTGGACGTATTGGTTTTAAATTTAAACCTAATTCAAATATTTCAGGAGTTTGTACTAGTTCTGGTACTGTAGGTCATTCAACAAGTTTTGGTATCACTGATGCAACTATTGTTTTTGCTAAAACTAGTAGTATTGCTGATAGTTTAGCTACAAGTATTGGTAATTATGGAACTGGTGAATCTGAATATGAAATTGTGGAAAATTGTATTTCTGCTTCTGATAAGTTTAAAGATTATTTTGAAGGTTTAGTTGTTATTAAAGATGATATTATAGGTTCTACAGGTAATATTCCTAAGCTTGCAAAAACTAATAAGAAAAGTTTGATTCATGAATTATATGATACATTATAACTTTTAACTTAGTTAATTATAACTAATAACTTTAAAAAATAATAAATTATAAATTTTCTAAACAAACATCATGCAAAATTTGAGCATCAGAATTATCAGAATCTTGAATTAAAACCTTTTTAAAACAATCCAATGCTTTTTTAAACTCATTTAACTCCATTAAAGCTACACCTTTATTATTTAAAACAATAGCATTCTGATTATTAATTTTCAAAGCTTTATTATAACATTTAATAGCATCACCATATCTTTCAAGATCTAATAGTGTATTACCTTTACTAGCCCACGTTCCAAAATCTTTATCTTCATCAAGACATAATTCTAATGACTTATCATAAGAATATAAAGCCTCTTCAGACCTATCTAACATATTTAATATTGTTCCGCGTTCATTCCAAGCTTCATGATTAGTTTCATCCAATAATAATAATTTATCAAATATTCTTAAAGCTGATTCAAAACGACCTAAAACTTCTAAAATAATACCTCTCCAATATAAAACTGTTAAATTATTTAAATTTAGATTAAAAGCACGATTACTATATTTCAAAGCCTCTTCAGGACGATTATTATTTAATAAAGTTATTGCAATATTATTATAAATATATTCATTTTCAGAATCATTACGTAATGCTCGTTTATAACTTTTTATAGCACCATCAAAATCACCTAAACGAGTAAGATTATCACCCAAACGATTTAAAATATAAACATCATCTTCATCATATTCTAATGCAGCATTATAACAAGTAACAGAAGAATCATATTTACCCAAATCAAATAATAAATCTGCCTTTTTAATAATCATATTCTTTTGATCAATAATAGGACCATCCCATTTATTTAAAGGCAACTTCCTAAAACGAACAACTTGATACTTATCATCATTATTAAGATGGTCAGAATATAACCTCTTAAAATCAACATCCAATTCAGAAACGTTTTTATAACCTAATTCTTGAATCAAATCAATATTATTTCTTAATTCTTCAATAGTAACAATAGTAACACTAGTAACTTCAGCTTCAAACAATTTTTCCCGTTCTTTAGATACAATATTCCAATAACAATGTAAACGATCCCCCACATATAATGGAGTCTTCCATAACTTTCGTATAGTTACATGTTTTTTCCCTATTATTAAATCTAAATCTCTTTTCCCAAATAATAAAATCGGCATTATAACTCACTTATCTTCCTTTTAATATTTGATTACCATATTGTCTTGTTTTTAAATGAATATTAGGAATATCTGTATCCAATTCAAATAATATTTTCTGCAAATCTTTAGGTAATGGCTCTTTAGTAAATGATAAACTAGAATCTAAAGTCACCCTATTTCTAAATTGTTGTAAAGTATATTGATCACAACTAATCATAGACACAATTTTTTGTATATCTTCAGGATATAATAATTCTGGCACATATGTTGTTCTACATTCTAAAAAAACATTTGCTCTTTTAATTATAGACATAGTATCTAAAATTTTTTCAGCTATATTATTTGGATATTGTGATGTTATACGATAATATTCATCTAATGGTGCTTTAATATCTAAAGCTATATAATCTATATCACCAATAATTTTTTTTAAATTTTCAGGATGAGCACCATTTGTATCTAATTTTACTAATAAATCTTCTTTTTTAGCAAGTCCAATATACTTTTTAACAGCATTTAAACTCAATAATGGTTCACCACCACTAATTACAATACCATCAATAAAATCAATATCATCATATATTGCTTTTTTAATATTATTTATTTGATCATCAGTAATAGTTTCATGCTTTAATAATTGAGGATTATGACAGTATTTACATGCTAAATCACAACCAGGATTAAAAATTACTAAAGCCATTTTTCCTGGAAAATCTAATGAAGAATATGTTGGTTGAATATCCATATTACCTTTAAAAACTCCTTATTTAAATTTTATGAAAAAAAAATATTTTCTATTAATAATTATA
>JAUNXU010000018.1 GCA_030539615.1 Methanobacteriaceae archaeon
ATTATTATATATTAAAATACGAGGTGAAAAAAAATGAAAAAAATGAAAAAAATAGTAATATATAGTACTTACAATCTAATACCCCAAGTCATATTTTATATTAAAACACAAATATATTAACATTACAAAATGAAAAAAATCAAGATTATAAAAAAAAAATAAAACTAATAAATGGAGACCATTAAAAAATGGGTGACGAAGAAATAAAAGACAAATACCAAGAAATAAAAGACAAATTAACTTATAAAGAATTTTTAGAAGAAATTCAAGAAATTAAAGATGAAAATGAAACAGCTTTTTTAACAGAAGCACAAGCAGTAGAAATGGTACTAACAAAATACCAAGATATTACCAACAAACCATTAACAACACCAAATCAAATAACACAAATAGTAGATTTAATTGATGGAAATGGAAACATCAACATACAAGGAAGACTATTAAAAATATCAAACACCAAGGTATTTACAACAAAAAAAGGAAGAGAAGGAAAAGTAGCAAACCTCACAGTTGCTGACAAAACAGGACAAATCAGAGTAGTTCTTTGGACAGACAATATAAAATACATAAACAGAATACAAGAAGGAGACATTATTAAAATAAAAAATCTTGAAGTTAAAACAGGATATACTGGCGATTTAGAAGTACAAATGAGAAATAACTCATCAATACAAGTAATGCCCGAAGAAGTAGATGAAGCCTTACCCGAATTTTCAGAAAAAATAACAAACCTCCAAGATATAACAGAAGAAGGAGAATACACAGTAATAGTAAGAATAACAAAAATATCGGGAATACAAACAATACCACGTGAAGATAAAGAGTTAACCCTAGTAAACTTAGACATAATGGATAAAACAGGACATACACAATTAACACTCTGGAATAACGATACAAAACTAGTAGAAGAACTAGATTTAAAAGTAAATGACAGTATAAAAATCATAGGTGCAAGATGCAGACTAAGAAACAATGAACCAAGCCTATCCAACTCATGGAATGGAAGAATAATAAAAGGAGACTATGACGTGCCAGAATACAAAGAAGAAATTACCAAACTAGGTAATGCACAAGAACAAGATAATGCAATAATACTAGGAATAATAACAAAAATATATGACACGATAACATTTGAACGAGACAATGGAACAGAAGGAAAAGTAAGATCAATAGAAGTAACAGATGACACAGGAGAAATTAGAGTAACACTATGGAATGAAAATACAGAAATACAAATGGAAAAAGGAAATATAATTAAAATCAGTGGTGGAACAATAGAAGATGACACATATTCAAATGAAGCATACAGACTAAACACTGGTTGGGATGCACTCATACAAATAAATCCAAGTATTGATCCTGAATTAAAAGAAAAATTAGAAAAAATAACTAGTTATCAATCAGTACCTATAGAAAATGTATTAGATGTAGATATTGAAGAAGGTAGAGAAGTAGATGTAATTGGAAGAATATTATCAATAGATGATATAAGAGAATTCCAAAGAGTTGATGGAACAGAAGGAAAAGTAAGATCAATAGATCTATCAGACAATACTGGAACAGTAAAAACATCACTCTGGGATGAAAAAACAGAACTTAAAGAAAAACTTGGTGATGCAATAAAAATAGAAAATGCTAGAACACGCCTTGGACAAGGAAATATGGAATTAAGTGTAGGAAAAACATCAAGAATAACAAATCCAAACAATGAAGAACTAGAAAAAATAGGAACCTACGAAGAACTAGAAAATCTACGATACAAAGATAGAACAATTGATCAACTAGTAGAAAATGAAAAAGACAGTAAAATAAAAGCAAGAATCTTAAAAGTAAATGATGTAAATAAATTTATACGAAATGATGATTCAACAGGACAAGTTAGATCAATTGAAATTGCAGATAATACAGGAATAGTTCAAATTACATTATGGGATAAAGATACAGAAAAAATATTCCATGAAAATGAAGCAGTAATCATAGAAAATCCTAGTATATCATTACAAAATGATCAAATAAGATTAAGTATCTCAAGAGGATCAACAATTAAAAAAATGAGTGATGAAGAAGCAAACGATTTACCAACAATTCCTGAAATTGAAGCACAACTATACAAAGAAAGATACATAGAAGACATAGAAGAAGATGATGAAAATATAAAAATAACTGCAACAATAGAATCAACTAGTACTGATCAAATAGTATTCCCAATGTGCCCTAACTGTAATAAAAGAGTAACATCTGATGAAAATGGATTTAATTGTGAAGTATGTGGGGAAAAAATAGAAGAACCTAATTATTTAATGATAATATCCACAATACTTGAAGATGATACTGGAACAATAACCACAACATTCTTTAGAACAGAAGCAGAAAAATTAATAGACAAAACAACTAGTGAAGCTGTTGAAATATTAAATGCTACTGGTGATGAAACAGCACTATCTGGAATACTTGAAGACTGTATAGGTGCTGAAATAACTATAATAGCTGATGCTAATTATAATCAATATGAAGAAAATATGAGATTAAATGTTAAAAAATTAATAAGATAAATAAAGGAGATAAAGAAATAAAATGACCGAATTAGAAGATTTACCAAGTGTAGGAGAAAAAACAGCTCAAAAATTACGAGATTCTGGATTTGGTGACATGATGCGATTAGCAACTGCCACTGCAAAAGAATTAAGTGTAAAAGTAGAAATAGGTGAAGGAGTTGCTGAAAAAGTAATAGAAGCTGCTAGACAAGCTGAAAAAATAGATTTTGAAACAGCACTTGATGTACTAGAAAGAAGAAAAGATGTTGGAAGAATTACTACTGGTAGTACAGGATTAGATGAATTAATTGCTGGAGGAATAGAAACACAATCTATAACTGAATTATTTGGAGAATTTGGATCAGGAAAAAGTCAAATTGCTCATGAACTTGCAGTAACCGTTCAATTACCTAAAGAACAAGGCGGATTAGAAGGAGAATGTGTATTTATTGATACAGAAAATACATTCAGACCTGAAAGAATTAATCAAATAGCTGAAGGATTTGGATTAGATCAAGAAGAAGTTTTAGGAAAAATTCATATTGCAAGAGCATTTAATTCAAGTCACCAAATATTAATGGCAGATAAAGTAAATGACATTATTCAAAGTGGTGTAGATATAAAATTAGTTATTGTTGATTCTTTAACAGCTCATTTTAGAGCAGAATATGTTGGTCGTGAATCATTAGCAACAAGACAACAAAAATTAAATCAACATTTACATACATTACAAAACATTGCAAACACTTATAATGTAGCAATACTTATAACAAACCAAGTACAATCTAAACCAGATGCATTCTTTGGAACACCAACTAAAGCTATTGGAGGACACGTATTAGGACACGCATCAACATATAGGATAATGCTTAAAAAAGGATTATCTGGTAAAAGAATAGCTCGTTTAGTAGACAGTCCACACTTACCTGAAGGTGAAGCTGTATTTAAAGTAGCAAGTGAAGGTTTAGTAGATTAAATTTGTTACTTTTTTTTAACCTCCCTTAAAATTTTTTTAGCTAATTTTTATTTAATTTAATATATAAAAATAATAATATGAAATTTGGAGTTTTAGAATATGAATACTAACTCAATTGAAGTTATACTTATTCCTGCTATTATGATATTATTAGGATATATCTTAAAAAATAATAATGTTTTACATGAAACAGATAATATATCATTAAATAAGATTGTTATTAATATTTCATTACCTTCTTTAATATTTGTAAATTTATTATCTGAAACTATAACTCCTTCTATGGTTCAAATTCCGTTAATTGGTTTAGTTATCAGTGGAATTTGTGCTTTAATTGCATTTATTTTTTCATGGATTAAAGGTTATTCTAAAGAAATTATGTTTAGTATTATTATATCAAGTTCTCTTATTAATACAGCATTCATTGGTTATCCAGTCATATTAGAAGTTTTTGGACATACTGGACTTATTAATGGAATATTTTTTGATTTATCAACCACTATTTTATTTGTAATATTTAGTATTATTTTACTTTTAATTTATGGAGGAGATTATAAAGATATTGTTAAACATTCTTTACTTTTTCCACCGTTATGGGCAATTATTTTAGGTGTTATTTGTAATCAGTGGCATGTTACTTTAGGTAATGTTATTTTAAAGATACTTACTTATTTTGGTAATAGTACTACTGCATTAATAATGATATCATTAGGTTTAAGTCTTAATCTTAAAGAAATAAAAAAATATCTTAATATAGCTTGTACTTCATCAGTTATACGTCTTATACTTGGACCTTTAATTGCAATTAGTTTATTAAGTTTATTTGGTATTAATGGATTAATGAAAGATGTTATAATATTAGATGCTGGTATATCTAGTGCAATGTTAGGTATTGTATTAGCTATTAATTATAAATTAGATGTTCCTGTAATGACAGCTTGTATATTTACTTCAACAATTCTTAGTATTTTTACATTACCTGTTATCATTAGTTTATTCTAATGAATGTCCAACAAAAGTTATCTCTTAGAAAATTTTATTCTTTGCTTGCTAAATAAAGACTTTTTATAGTCTTTTAATTTTAACAATTTTGATTTTTGTTGTACCAATTAATATTAAAAAAATAATTTATTATATATTAAAACAAGATATAATAATTAAATATAATTAATCAGGAGATTATTTTATTATGTATTTATTAGATATTTATGAAGATGTTGTTGAAGATAATAGTGTTTATGTTGACCAATTAATTGGAACTAAACTTCTTCAAAGAAAAGATGTTAAAAAGTTATTTAGATTACTTGATAATTATAGTGAAGATTTTGATGAGGAAGGTTATTTATTAAATTTTCAGAATGTTATTATTATATCAAAAGCTTTTGCTGAAGAATATAATAAAGAAAAAAGAAATAGAACTTATACTCTTGATGAAGAATACTTACCTGATTTTTCAAGAAAGTATTTTGAAAAAAATAGAAATAAATGATTTAATTATTTTATAAATCGTTTAAATTTATTTCCTATTTTATAAACATATTTACTTAATGGACCTAATTTATTTATCATACCTTTAAAAACTATTATATCTTCTTTTTCTATTGAAGCAGTTATTAATAATCCTAAGAAATAAGTCACTGGAGCTACAAATACTGCCAATATTATCCCTAATGTTGATTGTGGTAATAAACTTAAACATATCATCATAAATATAGTTGACAATGCTATTCTCACTACTTTGTTTATTGGTGGAACCACACTTGAATATTTATATGTTTGATATACGGTTAATATCATGATTACTGCTGCTGCTACTGCTGTTGATAATGCTGCTCCTTCAATACCATATTTTGATACTAAAATTACACTTAAAAACACATTAATTATTGTACCAATTATTAATGACCTCATTGGACCTCTTGGTTTTCCTAATCCTTGACATAAACTTGAAGATACTATATAAATTCCAAATAATATCATTCCCAATACTAATATTTTCATTGCCATTGATCCTGCAACATATTCACTTCCAAATAATAATCCTAAAATTGGACTTGCAAATACAAATGCTGCTCCTGACAATGGAAATATTGTCATTATACTATATCTATACGTTTGAGAAATATATGTTTTCATTAATTCTATATTATTTAAACTTAATGCTTCTGATGCAGCAGGTAATGCTGATGTTGCTACTGCATTAGATATTATTAATGGTAATCTTGCTACTGCACTTGCATTTGTATAATATCCTGCAAAGTTACTTGTTAAGACTGCTCCAATAAATAAAGTTCCCAGATCATATAATGATATTTCTGCTATTCCAGTTATTACTACAGGTATTGAAAATTTTAATATTACCCAAAGAAGTTCCATTTCTTCTTTTCTTGTAATTTTTCGATATGTTCCTGTAAAATATTTATCTTTAACATCTCTTTTATATAACCAATATGCAATTATTATTGACATTAAAAATCCTATTACTGAACCCATAATAGCACCTGCTGCTTTCCATCCAACAAGCACTAATATTACTGCTACGAGTATTGTAAATATTTGTTCTACTGCACGACTATATAATATATTAGTCATTTGATAATATCCTTGGAATGCCCCTCGTAATGCTCCTACAATTACACTAAATGGTGCTATAATTGATACTAATTGTAAAGGTAATAATGCATCTGGTTTATGCCACCACCCAATTGCTATTGGTTCTGCTATCATAAACATTATTAAAGCACCAATTACCCCCATAGATATTATTAGTTTTGTTGCAGTAATTATTATTTGTCTCGACATTTCTTCATTATCAACAGCTGTATATTCAGCTACATATTTTGCTATTGCAGGAGGTATTCCTCCAGCAGCAGTTATTGTTAAAAAATTTTGAAATGGTAATGCTAATCCAAAAATACCATAAGAATATGCATCTAAGATCCTACTTAATATAAATCGATAGAGAAATCCACCTATTCGAAATATGAATGATCCTAGAAGAACTATTATACTTCCTTCTGCTAATTTTGATTTTTTATTTTCTTTTTCAGTAGTCACGTTTTTAATCATCCATAATTATTATTTTTTTAAAGAATTTTTTATTTTTTATTGTTAAATTTTTAATTTTACAATTTTTTTAATTTTTATAGACACATTTAATGCATTAATTGTTAAATATTCCCATATATTTATTTTAGTGTTTTTTTAATTATAATTATTAATATTATATTTGATAATATTTTTATAGTAATTTATCATTTATAATAGTTCGTAATATATTAAATAATATCATTTAATATAAACTTAAAAAAAGTTTATATATAAAAACAGTTATATCTAAAATCATTAGATATTTAATTGATGTTAAAAAGAAAACCATAAAAATTTTAAGACTAAAAAAGGTCTACAATAAATTTTTTATGGCTATATAGTATAGTCTAAGAAAAATAGGTGATTAAATTTGGCAGAAGATAACCAAAAAGATGAAGAAATACGAGTAGGAGTTTACGTATGCCACTGTGGAGTAAATATTGGTGGAGTAGTAAATTGTGAAGAAGTAAGTGAATATGCAAAAACAATACCTAATGTAGTAGTTGCAAGAGAATACAAATACATGTGTTCTGACCCTGGACAAACACTCATACAAAATGATATTAAAGAACAAAACCTTAATAGAGTTGTTGTAGCAGCATGTTCCCCAAGATTACACGAACCTACATTCAGAAGAGCTGTTAAAGAAGCAGGATTAAACCCATTTTTATTTGAATTTGCTAACTTAAGAGAACAAGATTCATGGGTACATATGAATGAACCTGAAGCAGCAACTGCAAAAGCAAAAGATCTTGTAAGAATGGCTTGTGCTAAAGCAAGACTTTTAAAACCTTTAGAAGCTGAAAAAGTAAGTGTAGATAAAACTGCAATGGTTATAGGTGGAGGAGTATCAGGAATACAAACCGCACTAGACCTTGGAGACATGGGATTCAAAACATATCTTATAGAAAGAAACCCAACTATTTCCGGAAGAATGGGACAATTAGATAAAACATTCCCAACACTTGATTGTTCAATGTGTATCCTCGCACCAAAAATGGTAGATGCTGGAAAACATGAAAATATTGAATTAATCTCATATGCTGAAGTTAAAAAAGTAGACGGATACATAGGAAACTTTAAAGTAACAATAACTAAAAAACCAAGATATGTAAATGAAGAAACATGTACTGGTTGTGGAGTATGTCAAGAAGTATGCCCAATAGAAATACCAAACTACTTTGATGAAGGAACTGGTATGGTAAAAGCAGCATACATCCCATTCCCTCAAGCTGTACCATTAGTAGCAACAATAGACAAAGATTACTGTATTAACTGTCACCTTTGTGATAAAAACTGTAGTATTGATGCAATAGACCACGATCAAGAACCAGAAGATATCGAATTAGATATTGGTACTATTGTAGTTGCAACAGGATACGATCCATTTGATGCATCCGAAAAAGAAGAATACATATTTGATCAAGCTGAAAACGTAATCACAGGATTACAAATAGAAAGATACATAAACGCATCTGGACCAACACAAGGTCATGTAATTCAACCATCTAGTGGTGAAACACCAAAAAGAATTGCATTTATTCAATGTGTAGGATCAAGGGATGAAAAAGTAGGAAACCCTTACTGTTCCCGTGTATGCTGTATGTATGCAATGAAAAATGCTCAATTATGTGTTGACCACGAACCTGATACTGAAGTAACTATATACTACATAGATATACGAGCATTCGGTAAAGGATACGAAGAGTTCTACCGAGCATCACAAGAAAAATACGGAATCAAATTTATAAGAGGAAAAGCAGCTCAATTAATCGAAAACGAAGACAAAACCGTTGTAGTAAGAGCAGAAGATACACTTATAGGAAAAATAACTGAATATGAATATGATTTAGTTGTTTTATCTGTAGGATTAGTACCACCACACAACTCAGAAGAATTAAGACAAGAATTAGGATTATCTAAAAGTGCAGATGGATTCTTTATGGAAGCACATCCAAAACTCAGACCAGTTGACACCATGACCGATGGTGTATACTTAGCAGGAGTAGCACAAGGACCTAAAGATATACCTGATTCAGTATCCCAAGCATCAGGAGCAGCAGCAAGAGCAGCTATTCCAATGATGAAAGGAGAAGTAGAAATTGAACCTATTATTGCAGACGTTACAGAAGAAAACTGTGGTGGATGTCAAATCTGTGTAGAACTATGTCCATTTGGAGCACTTGAAATTGTAGATGGTAAATCCAATGTAAATGTAGCTCTATGTAAAGGTTGTGGAACATGTGTTGCAGCATGTCCAACAGGTGCACTTGATCAATCACACTTCAAAACCGATCAGATCATGGCACAAATTGAAGCAGCATTAGGAAAATAAGCAGTCAAATAATTAACATTAAAAAAACGGAAAGAAACTAAATAAAATATATTTCATTTCTTTTAAACTCCTAAAATTAACTTTAACCCCCCACATTTCCATCCTAAAAAACTACAATAAAAAAAACTTATTTTTAAATAATAATTACTTAATAAAATTATCATAACTCTAACTAAAAAAATATAAACATTTAATATAAAAATCCAATAAATATAATAATATCATTTTAATTTATTTAAACAAAATAACCATATTAAAAAATAATTAAATCTTTATCATGCTTAAATGAAAGAATTATAATCTTTTTTGGAGGAAAAAAACTAAATGAATAATCAAAACATAGAAAAAATAAGAAATTTAACAAAAGAACACACAGAATGGATGAAAAATAGTATAAATTTAATTGCAAGTGAAAACATAACTAGTAAAGCAGTTAAAGAAGCAGTTTCATCAGATTTATCACACAGATATGCAGAAGGTTTACCTGGAGAAAGATTATATGAAGGATGTGGATACATTGACGAAATAGAAAATGAAACAATAGCATTATCTAAAAAATTATATGATGCTGAACATGTAAATGTTCAACCAACTTCAGGAGTCGCATCAAATCTTGCAAGTTTCTTTGCTACAGCAAAACCTGGAGACGAATTAATGGCTTTAGAAGTACCAAAAGGAGGACATATTAGTCATGCAGGAGTAAGTGCAGCAGGTATCCGTGGATTAAAAGTATCATCATTCCCATTTAACTTAGATATAATGAATATTGATATTGACAAAATGCAAGATAAAATAAGAGAAAGAGAACCAAAAATTGTTATACTTGGAGGAAGTGTATTCTTATTCCCACACCCTGTAAAAGAAGCATCTGATGCTGCAAAAGAAGTTGGTGCAAAAGTTATATATGATGGAGCTCATGTATTAGGATTAATTGCAGGAAAACAATTCCAAGATCCATTAAAAGAAGGAGCAGATATAATATCTGCAAGTACACATAAAACATTCCCAGGACCTCAAGGAGGAATAATTTTATGTACTGAAGAATTACACAAAAAAGTAGATAATGCAGTATTTCCAGGAGTAGTAAGTAATCACCATTTACACCACGTTGGTGCATTAGGAGTAGCTACAGCAGAAATGTTAGAATATGGTGAACCATATGCAAAACAAGTAATTAAAAATGCTCAAGAATTAGCTCAAAATTTATATGAACTAGGATTCAATGTACTGTGTGAAGATCAAGGATTTACAAAATCACACCAATTAGTAATGGATGTTTCAAATCTTGGAAGTGCATCAGATATGGCAACTACTCTTGAACAAAATAATATCATCTTAAACAAAAACTTATTACCATGGGATGATGTGAATGATTCAGATAACCCCTCAGGAATTCGTATAGGAACACAAGAATTAACAAGACGTGGACTTAAAGAAAATGATATGAAAGATGTAGCAGAATACATTAAAAAAGTAGTAATGGATAAAGAAAATGTAAAAGATGATGTAAAAGACTTCATGAACAACTTTACAAAAGTACATTACTCTTTTGATGAAAATGATGAAGCATATAAATACATAGAATTTTAAGTAAATTTTAAATCCACCCCATTTTTTTAACCTCCTATTTTATTTAATTATTTATTTTAAAAAAAAAGAGTTGTTTAATTTTATGAAAATTTGTTCAATACATTCAAGTAATAGAAAAGGAAACACTGATAAAACTATTGAAATTATAAAAGATACTTTAAATGATTTAGATCCAAATATGGAATATAATGATATTTATCTCCCAAAAGATCTTCCTGAATTTTGTTTAGGTTGTTTTAACTGTTTAAATACAGGAGAAAACGGAGGAGAAAATTGTCCTCATCGAAAATATGTAAAACCATTAGAAGACAAAATATTTGAAGCTGATGGTATAATAATTGCATGTCCAGTATATGCATTATCTATTACTGCACAATTAAAAACATTATTTGATCATTTTGCATGTCATTTTATTAATCATAGACCTAATGAATCCATGTTTAATAAAACAGGATTTATTGTAAGTACTGCTGCTGGTGCTGGATTTAAACACACTGTAGGTGTTATTGAAAAGAACTTGTATTATCTTGGAATTAAACGTACCCTAACTTATAAACTTAGAATGTTTTCAGCTTCATGGGATAATATGTCAGATAAAAAAAGAATAAAAGCTGAAAAGGAATTACAGAAAAAAACTAAAAAATTTTATAATATGACTAAAAATCGAATGAATATTTATCGTAATCCTCGTTCAACAATTTTAAAAATGGTATTTAAACAAATGATTAAGAATTATGATGATGACACTCCAGATAAAATATTTTGGAAAAAAAAAGGTTGGATTTAATTTTTAATATTTTGTGCATAAGAAAAATACTTCATCAGATAATGAATATTTAGAAATTTCATCAGAAATTACATCTACATAATTAGAAGACAATATTTTAAATCCTGCACTATGTAAAATATCTTTAAAATCATTTCCATAAACTCTTTTATCATCAACATGAACACCATATTTTTTTATATCTAACTCTTCTTTTTTTGGATTTTCTATTGAACAATATAATTGTGTATTAATTGGTACTTTAAGTATTAACCATCCGCCTCTTTTTAAAACTCTTAAAAATTCACTTAATATATCTTTATCATATTTTTGATTATTTAAGAAATCTATTGATATAATATAATCAAAGAAATTATCTTCAAATTCAAGATCATAAAAATCAACAACACAAGAAGTTATTTCATTGAAAACTTTATCAAGTGTATAATAATCTAAATTTTCATAGGTCTTAAATAAATCATATAACCCTTTAGATGGATTTGTATGCATTATACGAGATTTTTCAGTGAAAAATGTAGATTCATTTTTTAATAAATGATAAATTAATCTATCTGATTGTGTTGATTGACAATTAGGACATATATTATCACTAATTATTTCAGGTAAAAATTCATAATAAGATTCATATCCACAAATTAGACATTGATGACCTTCTTTTATTAAAGGCACTTCTGCAAGTAATTGTTTATTTAATGCTCGAAAATTACTATTTAATTTTTCATTCTCTTTTTGAAAAATCTTCAATTTGTCTTTTAATAACTTATTTTCCTTATTCAATTTATCTAATTTATTTATTACTTCTTGATCCATTAAAATACACACACTTATTCTATATTTATAAATATATTTTTAGTTTTTAATACTTTTATATTCAATAGATTTAAAAAAATAATATGATTAAATACTAAAATAATAACTCATATAATAATTATTAAATGATTCAACAAATATGGTAGGAATAACATATGAACAATAAAAAAAATTCAATTAAAGAAAGTTTAAAAACTATTATCTCTATTTTATTAAATATCATATGTTTCTATTTTATTTCGCCATACATACCATTTTTTCAATTGACCAACATATATAATGCAATAATTATAATAATTGGATTAACATTAATTAACAGATTAATATGGCCTATTTTATCATATTACTCATTACCTTTCTTAGTATTTACATTTGGACTTGGAACTTTGATTTTAAATGGTGTAATTATTTGGATAATAAGTAAAATAACATCAGGTATTATTGTTACAGGATTAGGAATAATAATTTTACCTTTTATGTTAACATTTATTAACACAGCAATAACTTATATTTTAGATATTGATAATGAATCAATGTACTACAGAAATATTTTAAAAAAATTAATTGAAAGAAATAATCCACAAAATAATAATAAAAAACCAGGATTTATATTTCTTGAAATAGATGGACTTGCAAAACCAATACTTGAAAAAGCAATAAAACAAGGAGATATGCCAACTCTAAAAAGTTGGATGGACAATAAAAATTATAAACTTACATCTTGGCAGACAGATTTATCATCACAAACTAGTGCATCACAAGCAGGAATACTCCATGGAAATAATAGAGACATACCAGCATTTAGATGGGTTGAAAAAGAAAATGGAAATAAAATAGTTTCTTCAAATAATATACGAGATGCACCAATTTTAGAAGAAAAAATATCAAATGGTGAAGGATTATTATCTTGTAATGGAGCAAGTAGATCAAATCTATTTTCTGGAGATGCTAAAGATGTATTATTTACTTATTCAAAATTAAATATTAAACTATTTTATACTGACACATGGTACTATATTTATTCATCACCATATAATTTTGCAAGAATAATAACATTATCACTTTGGGAAATAATATTAGAACTAGCATCACAAATAAGACAAAAAATAAAAGATATTAATCCTCGTATATTTCGAAAACCACCATATTTAATTGCAAGAGCAGGAGCAAATGTAATATTAAGAGAAATTACAACATATTCTTTAATAGGAGATATTATAAAAGGAGATTATAATTTATCTTATTCAACATATATGGGATATGATGAAATAGCACATCATTCAGGAATAGAGGATTATGATTCATTTTATGCATTAAGACAAATTGATAAACAATTTAAACACTTAGAAGAAGCAACGGAAACATCAAAAAGAAAATATCATTTTATAGTATTATCAGATCATGGTCAAAGTAATGGACCAACATTTAAACAAAAATATAATATTACATTAAGTGAACTAGTAAAACAATTGTTACCTGAAAATATGACAATTCATAGTATATTACATTCAAATGATGATCATTTTAAAAATGAGATTATATTAAAAGAATATAGGAATAAAAAATTCTTAAATGAAAAATTAGAAGATACAAAAGAACATATAAACATTAAAACAAATGAAACTAAAAAACGTTTAAATTTACCAGATATAAATATACAAGAAAAGATATTTAATGATGATAAACCAATGATTGAAAGAATAAAAGATATTACTAATGAATATGGAATAAAAATAGATTCAGAACAGAAAATATTAAAAAATGCTGAAACAATAGTTCTTGCTTCAGGAAATTTAGGATTAATATATTTTACTAACTGGAGTCACAGATTAAGTTATGAACAAATAGAAGATGCATGTCCCGGATTAATAAAAGGATTATCTAATCATCCAGGAATAGGATTTATAATGGTAAATTCAGATATATCAGGACCTATAATACTTTCAAATGATAATATATATTATTTAAATAATGATACATATACAAATAAAAATCCATTATTAAAATTTGGAAAAAATACTGCAGATCATCTTAGAAGAACTAATAATTTTAAACATGTTCCAGATATTCTTGTTAATAGTGAGTTTGATGAAAATAAAAATGAAGTATATGCTTTTGAAGAATTAATTGGAAGTCATGGAGGATTAGGTGGTTATCAAACAGAACCATTTATTTTATATCCTCCTATATGGAATATTGATGAAGATATAATTGGTGCTGAAGAAGTTAACAAAGTATTCAAACGAGAAATAAAAAAAGTATGGGAAAACAAGAACTAATTAAATATTATCTTTTTTTATCTTTTAAATGTTCAGGAATTTGTTTTGGATCAAAAACTGTTGTTATACTTTCTATATTCTCTAATTTTGTTGTATTATCAGCATCAATTTTTCTTATGTAAATCTTAATTACTTTATCTAATATTACAGCATCATACTTACAATTAGAATAACAAATATTACATCCATCACATTTTTGTTGATCTATAACTTTTTTTGCTTTAAAAGCTTTTTGAGGACATAGATCTTCAGGTTTACATGGTGTACAATTACGACATTTATCTAAATCAAGAAATATTGGTAAAATTGTACTTACTATCCCTTCTTTTTGATCTACAGGCACTATTATTGTTTGTATTTGGGATTTTCCTGCTTGTGCTACAACATTTGTCACTAAATTATCTGCAATACCATTTACTATTTTTGCAGTTGTATTTGCTGTTGTTGGAGTTACTACAATTAAATCTTGTTTTTTATTAGTTATTTTTCCAGATATAGGATAACTATATTCTTGTTCTTTATCTCTTATTATTTTGTTAGGATCTTTTTGTATTCGTTTTAAAGTATCATAATATCCATATTTTTTTATTACTTCTTCACCTGCTTTAGATAATATTATTGTAATATCGTGTTTTTTAGATATTAATTTCATTGTTTCTATACTTTCTTTTAGTAAATGTCCTGCTCCAGTTATACACCACATTATATTCATTATTTATCTCCATTTAAAGTTATTATTGTTATTTCAGGTGCACAATTTATTCTTAACCAAAACATATTTGTACCTAATCCCCTATTCGTATATTGTATCATATTACCAACTTTATATAATCCTATTGGATATTTTAAGAAGTTGTGACCTCTTATAGGAGTTCCTAATTTTGGTATTACAAATTGACCACCATGACTATGTCCTGATAATTGTAATGCAAACTTTTCTGTTTTAGCAGTGACATCTGCAAAATCAGGTTCATGAGCTAACATTATTGCTGGATATACATCATTTATTTTTGGAAGAACTTTATTTATATCATCTTTATTTAAAGTTATGCTATCTACACCAGCTATTTGTAATTGTGCTTTATTTTTATGTATTGTATATACATCATTATCAAGATTTATTATTCCTGCATTTTTTAATGTTTTTCTTACTTTATTTGAGTTTGTCCAATGATCATGATTTCCCAATACTGATATTGTTTTATCTTTAGGTTGAAGTTTTTTTAAACTTGATTCTAATTCGTTTAATTCAGTGTCTATTGAATAAGATACATAATCCCCAGTTAATGCTACTAAATCTGGTTTTTCATTATTTGTTATATCTATTGCTATATCTAATTTCTCTTGAGTTATCCATTGTCCTAGATGTATATCTGTAATATGTGCTATTTTATAGTTATAAAACTCTTTTTGTAGTTTAGGTATTATTATATTTATTTTTTCTAAAGCAAAAGTTTTTGGATGTGTTGAACCACTTGATAAATTATCTCTTGTTTTATTCATTGCTATTTGTATATGTTTTTTTGCTTGCATTGTTTTTTCTTGCTTTTGTTCTTGTATCTTTTTTAGCATTTGAAAAAATTCTCCTTATAATAACTCTTTTTTTAAAATTCACTTAATACATTTTTCTATTGGTTCTATTCTATTTTTATTTTATTTTTTAGTAATTCTTCCTTTTCAATAGTATTTTGGGGTAGTTCTATTATATATTTTATTTCATCTTTTTTTGGTATGTATATTTTCCATGGATTTAGTGTTGTATAATCAATAAGTTTCATATTTTCATCTAAAAATATTATATCTATATTTATTTTCATGAAGTGTGTATGAATTGTTGATTGATATTTATTTTTTGGTTTTTTATTTATGAATATTAATCCTTGATTTATCTCTTTTTTAAACATTAAACCTTTTAATCTTTTTAAGAAAGTATTAGTATAATTTAATTTTATTATTTTTTCTTTGATTATTAATTTTTTTTCTAACATAAGTATTATTTATAATACAATGATTATTAAATATTATCATTTTTAATAATAAGTTTATTAATTCAAAAATATATTATTAATTTTTTTAATATTTTATTAAATTTTTAATCAATACATAATTTAAAAAAAATTTATATTAATTATAATAATATTAAAAATCATAATTAATACCATAGTTAATTTTATTTATAAAATAAGAATATAAGATATAAATAAACAAAATATTCTAATAAGCATACAAAAAATATTAGATTAATAAAAGAAATTCATTACGGAGATTATGATACATGCGAAACATTAAAATAGAAGGATTAACTCAGACAGCAGCAAAAAATGATGAAATTGAAATCGTTGAAAGAAAAGGTATAGGACACCCAGATAGTATTAGCGATGGAATAGCAGAAGCAGTAAGTAGAAAACTTTCCCAAACCTATTTAGAAAAATTTGGAGAAATTTTACACCACAACACAGACGAAGTTCAGATAACAGCAGGAGAATCTGATCCTAAATTTGGTGGAGGTCAACTTTTAAAACCAATAGAAATTTTATTAACAGGACGAGCAATACAAGAATACAAAGGAACAAAAATTGGTATTGATACAATTGCTATTGAAACTGCAAAAAATTACTTAAAAGAAAATATCATAAATCTAGATGTTGAAATAGGAACAGTCATTGAATGTAAAATTGGTCATGGATCAATAGATTTAGTAGATGTATTCCAAAGACAAGGAATTCCTTCAGCAAATGATACTTCTTTTGGAGTAGGTTATGCTCCATTATCTGAAACAGAAACAGTTGTTCTCAAAACAGAAGAATTATTAAATGCACCATCATTTAAGAAAAAATTCCCTGCTGTTGGAGAAGATATAAAAGTAATGGGATTACGTGAAAAAGATAATTTAACATTAACAGTAGCATGTGCAATGGTTTCCAAATATGTTCATAATAGAGAAGAATACATAGATATTAAAAATGAACTCAAAGGAATAATCAATGATCTAGTACCAAAATACACAGATATGGATGTAACCACATTTATGAATACAGCAGATGATGAAACATCAAAAACTGAAGAAGGATACTATCTTACAGTCACAGGAACAAGTGCTGAAATGGGAGATGATGGATCAGTAGGAAGAGGAAATAGGGCAAATGGTCTTATAACACCAAATAGGTCCATGTCAATGGAAGCTACATCAGGAAAAAATCCAATAAATCATGTTGGAAAAATATACAATTTATTATCAAACGAAATAGCCAGAGATATTGTATCTGATGTTGAAGGTGTTGAACAAGCAAGTTTAGTAATATTAAGTCAAATTGGTAAACCAATAGATCAACCAAAAACAGCAACAGCACATATTTTAACTGAAGAAGGATACACATTACAAGACGTTGAACCAGAAATTAGAAAAATCATGGATAAATGGTTACAAAACGTTTCAGATATTACAAAATTTATGGTAGAAGGTAAATTAAGAACCTTCTAAAAAACATATTTTTTTTAAATTTTATTTTCATAACCACCAATTACATAATTACCACAAAATACAATAAAACTTAATTTTATTTATAATAAAAATTAAATATAGAACATATATATTTACTATTAAAATTTTTAACTTCTATCAATGAAATAAAGATCATATTAAAGTAAAAAAAATATCTAATTAGTAACATATTGGAGAAGAATAAATGGCTATAAAAGAAGCAGAACATGGATATAACAAAAATTTAGAGAAGAAAATTCAATTGTTTTGGAAAGACAATGATATTTATAATAAAACAAATGAATTAAGAGAAACAAAACCTAATTACTCATTTCTTGATGGACCACCATATTGTAGTGGAAAAATACATCTTGGAACAGCATGGAACAAAGTTATAAAAGATGCTTATCTTAGATATATGAGCATGTCAGGATATAATATCAAAAGACAAGCAGGATGGGATACTCACGGACTTCCAATAGAACATAAAGTTGAAGAGTTATTAAAAATCAAAAGTAAACAAGAAATTGAAGACAAATATGGAATAAATAATTTTATTGATCAATGTAAAGAATTTGCTATTGAAAATAAAGATTTAATGACTGCTCAATTTGAAAATCTTGGTATTTGGATGAATTGGAATAAACCTTATGTTACATATAAAAATGAATATATGGAATCATGTTGGTGGACTTTAAAACAAGCTCATAAAAAAAATTTACTTGTTCAAGATAAAAGAGTTATTACATGGTGTCCTCATTGTGAAACAGCTCTTGCTATGGCTGAAATTGATTATGATAATAAAGAAGACCCTTCAATTTTTATTAAATTCCCATTAAAAAATCAAACATCTGAATATTCCACATATATACTAATTTGGACTACTACCCCATGGACTATTCCGGCAAATCTTGGTGTAAGTGTTAATCCTAAATTTGAATATGTTTATGTTAAAGTACTGAATCCTGAAACAAATAAATATGAAGTTTATATTATGGCTGAAGCATTGATTTCAAGTGTATTTAATGATGTTGATTATAGAATAATAAAAACTGTTAATGGATCCGAGTTAGAAAATATTGAATATAATCATCCTTTAACTGAAGAAGTACCTTTACAAACAGAATTTAATCATAAAATTATTCTTGGAGATCATGTAACTTTAGAAGATGGTACTGGTTGTGTTCATACTGCTCCAGGTCATGGTCCTGAAGATTATGAGGTTGGTCAAAAATATGGTTTACCTGTATTTTCACCTGTTGGAGAAAATGGTTGTTTTACTGATGAAGCAGGAAAATATGAAGGCCAATCTATTAAAAAAGCAAACAATACAATTATCCATGATTTATTAACCCATGATATGCTTTTAAAAACAGATACAATTAACCATCGTGTTGGTTTTTGTTGGAGATGTAAAACTCCTATTATGTATATTGCCACAAAACAATGGTTTATAGCTATAACTAAAATTAAACAACAAATGCTTGAAGAATTAAATACTGTTACATGGATACCTTCATGGGCAGGTGATAGTAGATTCCGTGATTGGATTGAAAATGCTCGTGATTGGACTATTTCACGTCAACGATATTGGGGTATACCTCTACCTATTTGGCAATGTAAAGAATGTAATGATATAAAAGTTATAGGATCACGTGAAGAATTAAAAGAATTATCCCATAATCATGATTTAACTGGAGACTTTATGCATAGACCTACTGTTGATGATATAACAATACCATGTGACTGTGGCAAAACTATGCATCGTGTCCCTGATGTTCTTGATGTATGGATTGATTCTGGTGTAGCAGGATGGGCTTCATTAAATTATCCAAGCAAAAATCAAGAAGAATTAAATGAAATGTTCCCTTATGATTTTATAACAGAAGGTCATGATCAAACTAGAGGATGGTTCTATTCACAATTAGGATTAGGTGTTGTATCATTTGATAAAGTACCATATAAAAAAGTTTTAATGCATGGATTTACACTTGATGAAAATGGTAAAAAAATGAGTAAATCATTAGGAAATGTTGTATCACCAGAAGAAGTAATTGAAGAATACAGTGCTGATATACTAAGATTTTATTTATTATGGGCTAATAAACCATGGGATGATCTTAAATTCAATTGGAATGAAGTAAAAAATGTTTCTAAAACATTTAATATTTTATGGAATGTTTATGTATTTTCAACAACTTATATGAGTATTGATAAATTTGACCCTACAAAATGTGATATTAATAATCTTCATTTCCGTGAAGAGGATATTTGGATAATATCTCGTATTAATAGTTTAATATTAAATGTTGGAGAAGATCTTAAACAGTTATTATTCAATAAAGCAACTAGAAAAATTAATGATTTCATATTAGAAGATCTTAGTCGATGGTATGTTCGTCTTATTCGTGGTCGAACATGGGTTGAAAGTGAAGATCCAGATAAACTTGGTGCTTATTACACTTTGTATCATGTTATTAAAAATCTTATAAGAGTTCTTGCTCCTATAGCTCCTCATGTAAGTGAAGAAATTTATCAAAATTTTGTTCGTAGTGTAGAAGTAGATTCTTTAGAAAGTGTTCATATGTTAGATTGGACATATAATAAAGAAGATATTGATGAAGAATTAGAAGAAAATATGGATTATGTAAGACAAATAATTGATGCTAGTGCTCATGCTAGAGATGTTGCAAGACATAAACTTAGATGGCCCGTAACTAGTATTACTGTAGTTTCTGAAGATGAAAAAATCATCAGAGCTTGTGAATCATTAGAAAATATTATTTTAGAACAAGCAAATACTAAAAAGGTTATTACATCAAATGTTCTTGAAAATGCTATTGTTGTTGCTAAACCTAATATGAGTATTCTTGGTCCTAAACTTAGAGGAGATTTAGGTGCTGTTAAGAAACATTTCGAAAATGTTGAAGGTGATACTGTAAAAGTTGCTATTGAAAACAATGGTAGTTATATTGTAGATACTGGTGAAAAAGAAATTATTCTTACTAGTGATGAAATTCTTTTCGAATCTGAATTACCAGAAAATATTGTTGGAACTGATTTTGGTAATGGTAGTGTTTATGTTGATGTTGAAGTTACTCCAGAAATTTATTCTGAAGCTATGTCTCGTGAATTAATTCGTCGTATACAAGAAATGCGTAAAGATTTAGATTTAGATGTTGAATCCAATATACTTGTTTATGTTGATTGTAGTTCTGAATTAAAAGAAGTTATTAAAGATTATCTGTCAGTAATTGCTAGTGAAGTTCGTTCTGATAAGATTATATTTGAAAATATTGCTTCTGATAAAGGATATATTAAAAAATGGAGTATTGAAGAACATAATCTTAAGATTATGATTTCTGAAAAATAATTTTAAAAAAGGGATTAATATGGTTTTAAGTGATAGTGAATTAGAATTAATTAAAAGTAAACTTAATAGAAAGCCTAATGAGTTAGAATTAGGTATGTTAGATATTATGTTTTCTGAACATTGTTCTTACAAAAGTAGTCGTCCAGTTCTTGGATTATTTCCTACAGATGGTGAAAATGTTATATTAGGTCCAGGAGATGATGCAGGACTTGTAAGTCTTAATGATACATGGGCTCTTGCTATTGGTATGGAAAGTCATAACCATCCATCAGCTGTTGAACCATATGGTGGTGCTGGTACTGGTATTGGAGGTATTGTAAGAGATATTATTAGTATGGGTGCTTTTCCTGTGGTTTTATTAGATGCTCTTCGTTTTGGTCATCTTGATGATCAACGTTCCTGTTATATTTTTGAAAATGTTGTTAAAGGTATTTCAGATTATGGTAATCGTATAGGTGTTCCCACTGTTGGGGGTGAAGTTGAATTTGATGATAATTTCCAATTCAATCCACTTGTAAATGTTGTTTGTGCCGGTCTTGTTCGTAAAGATGAAATTGTTTATGGTAGTGCACCTGTTGTTGGTGATGTTTTCGTACTTATGGGTGGTAGAACTGGCCGTGATGGTATTCATGGTGTAACTTTTGCTTCTGAAGAATTAACTAGTGATTCTGAAATTGAAGATCGTCCTGCTGTTCAAGTTGCTGATCCATTTACTAAAAAACGTGTAATGGAAGCTACTTTTGAGATTCTTGAAAATTTTGATGTGCATGGTGTTAAAGATCTTGGTGGTGGAGGTTTAACTTGTTGTATTTCTGAAATGGCTGATAAAGCAGGTAATGGTTCTGAAGTTGATCTTGAAAGTATTCCACTTCGTGAAGAAAATATGACTCCTTATGAAATAATGTTATCTGAGTCTCAAGAAAGAATGGTTTTTGCAATTTCTCCTGAAGATACAGAAGCAGTATTTAAAGTATTTGATAAACATGATCTTCCACATGCTATTATAGGTAATGTCACCAATACCAAAGAATTTATAATCAAAAAAGATAATGAAATTATATCAAGACTTCCTAATAATTTATTATCAAATCCACCAGTAATTGAAAGAGAAGCTAAAAAACCAGAACAAATTATTATTGAAAAAGAAACTCCAGAAACAGATCCAGAAAACACTCTAAAAACATTATTAAAATCAGAAAATTTAACTAATAAAGAATGGATATACAAACAATATGATCATGATGTACAAACAAGAACAATTGTAAGACCTGGAGACGATGCAGCTATAATAAAAATAGATGATGAAACATCATTTGCAATTACAACTGATTGTAATAGTACTCATGTATTGTTAAATCCTTATCATGGAGGAGCTGGAGCTGTACTTGAATCAATAAGTAATTTAACAAGTATGGGTGCAACACCATTATGCATAGTAGATTGTTTAAACTTTGGAAATCCTGAAAAACCTGAAGTATTTTGGCAATTCAAAGAATGTGTAAAAGGAATGTCCAAATTAACAAAAAAATTCGAAACTCCAGTTATAAGTGGTAATGTAAGTTTTTATAATGAAACAGAAGGAGTAACAGTAAATCCTTCACCAATCATATCAGCAGTTGGAAAAATAGATGACAATAAACAAATAAAAACAATGCCTCTAAAAAATCAAGAAGATAAAATAATAATCATAGGAAACACTTACAATGAATTAAATGGATCACAGTATTATAAAATAATGCATGATTTAGTACAAGGAGATTCACCACAAATTAGACTAGAAGAAGTATACAATATAACACAAAACATGCAACAATTAATAAAAGAAGAAAATAATTCAATAACAGCAGTACATGACATATCTAAAGGTGGATTAGTAACAGCATTAGCATTAATGGGAATAAAAGGAAATCAAGGAATAAATATAGATATTTCAAATATACCATCAACAGAACAATTAACTCAAGTTGAAAAATTATATTCAGAAACATATGCAAGATACATAATAACAATAAAACCTGAACAAGAACAAGAAATAATAAATAACTTAGAAAATCTAAAGTTACCTTACCAAATATTAGGTAAAGTAACAGGAACTAATTTAATTATAAATAATAATGAAAATACAATAATAAATATTCCTATAGAAGAATTAATTAAAAATAATACTGAAACTATAGAAAAACACATGGCTTAACTACTAAAAAGGGGAATACTATGAATGCATTATTGTACTATGCAATAGGATTCATAATAATATGGATTATAGGCATATTACTAAGAAAAAAAGATTATATAACACTTGAATTTCCCTTATTAATGTTAAAAACAGAACGATTAAGAGGAACAATTGATCGTATAGCAAAAATAAGTCCAAAACTCTGGCAAGGAATAATGAATTTTGGAATTCCATTATGTATAATCATTATGGTATTTATGATATATGCATTAATTTTATCATTACAATTAATGTTTGAAATGCCAACAACATCATTAATCCTTCCAGGAGTAGATATACCAGGTTCACCAATATATGTACCATTTGTATCTGGTATAATAGCTTTAGCTACAGTAATGGTAATTCATGAATTTTCACATGGAATATTAGCAAGAACAGAAAATGTTCCTATAAAATCAATAGGATTATTATTATTCACCATTCTTCCTGGAGCATTTGTAGAACCAGATGATGAAGAAATTGAAAAATGTAATGGTATAAGTAAAATAAGAATATATATTGCTGGAGTAATGGCTAATTTAGGTTTATGTTTAGTTGCTTTTTTATTATTAACAGCAGTAAGTGGATTTTTAGTAAATGAAAATGTATATGAATCAGATGGAATGACTATTACAAGTGTAGTAGCAGGAAGTCCTGCAGAAGGAATAATAAAAGAAGGAAGTATAATTCATCAAATAAATAATCAAAGTATTAAATCATACACGGATTATACTACATCTTTACAAAATATTTCAAAGGGAGATACTGTAATATTATCGACAACTAGTGGAACATACAATATAATAACACAAACAAGTCCAACTAATCAAAGTAAAGCATATATTGGAATACGATCCAAGGAAAATATAGTAGTTACTTCACAAGCTGAAGAAAAATATGGAACCATTATTCCATGGATATTAAGCCAATTAAAAGAATTATTGTATTGGATTTTTCTTTTAAATCTTGCAGTTGGAACATTTAATATTTTACCTGCAAAACCATTAGATGGTGGTCTTGTATTTGAAGAAATGTTAAAATGTAAAATACGTCCTGATAGAAGAAAAGAGTTTAATGATTCTTTAAATAGAAAAACAAGAATATTTCCAAGGAGAATACGTTGTTTTATAAGTAAAATATTTAATAAATTTTTAAATATATTAGATGACCATCAACTAAAAGAAGAAACAATAAATAAAATAATGAAATTGACTTCAACAATAATTATGGTAGTGATTGTAGTTTTAATAATCTATGGAACAGTACCAGGAATACTAAAAATGATATAGGAGAAAACATTATGAATGAAAATATACCTGAAAATCATATAAGTCATTTAGTAACTAATATAATTGAACATTTAGATCCTGAAAAAACACCCAAAGAAATAGAAGTTAATAATAAAACATTTAAAACTAAAGTATTATTACAACCTATGATACTTGCTTTAATTGAAGAAAAATACCAGATAGAAGAACTTGAAAGATTATGTAAAGAAGATGATATATACAAAGAATTGTCTGATAATACTGATTTAGATCTTGAGACATTAACTTTGTTTAAAAAAGAACAACAAGAGTTAATAAGAGAAGCTTTACTAAGAACTATGATTGTTGGTTCTAATATGGATGTATTAGATTTAAAAGAATATGGTGTAGATAATAGTAATTTTGAAAAAGTAGGTCCAGAAAGAGGACAAACTTTACTTGCAATTATTCGTCATGTTAATAATATAATGAAAGAAAATTTCTAATAAGTTATAACTAAAAACTTATAAGTAAAAATTAATAAAAAAAATAGAAAAGAATTATTATTCTTTTTTAAATTGATTTAAAGCACTTGGTTTTTTAATAACTAATTTAGAAATATCCTTCTTAGAATCTTCTTCTTTTTTAGAATTATCCTCTTTTTCAGAATTAT
>JAUNXU010000090.1 GCA_030539615.1 Methanobacteriaceae archaeon
TAAGTTCAACTTATTTAAGAGACTAAAAAGTATATTAATTACTTTTATTAGAATATTATATGATATGATTTTTATTTGAGATTATATTACATAATTAATTTGGATACAAATATTACTAACATCACAATAACTTGTTCTGGTAATGATAATTATCATCCATATACAATATATCGAGAATTCAAAACAAATCCTACAAAATCAATTAACAAGATAAATAAAATTAACATAAACAATAATTACGAAGAAACAATTTTACCTAATAATAATGAAATTGATGAAGATTTACTTATTGAAAATGAAAAACGACTTATAAACACAATTGAAAATAGAACATTCCAAGAATACAAAGAAATATATGACAACATAAACAATTATCTAAATATAAACTACCAAAACAATACAAATTTAATAAAAGAAAGAAATATAACCAAGTAATAATATTTCACAGGAAATTAAGTAGAAATGAAATTAATTTAACTATTCAAATTCACATATAAAAAAGGTGGAACTTTAAAATGAAAAAAATGAAATTTATAAGTATTATTCTATTTATATCATTAATTTCACTATCAATAGTTGCAGCCACAGATAACAACACACAACTAGATAAAACAACATTAACACAAGATAACACACCAATTAATGCAATAAATGAAACAAATAAAATAGAAAAACAAATAACTACAACAAATAAGAATAATGATATTTTAGATACAAAAAACAACAAACAAATAACAAACACAAATCCTATACCCGAAAAAACCTCAGCAAAAGATTACACACAACTAAATAATCAAATAAACTTAATTAAAAACAATGGAACATCAGATAAAAACTACTCAATAAAACTAACAGGAACTACATACAATTTCACAGATAGAATAGTATGGGACGGAACACCGACAAATTTAACATTGATTGGAGGTGACAATTACTATCATACTAAAATAATGCTAGATGGAATGAGGTCTTGCCCATTATTTGGAATAAACTCTAACCACACATTAACACTTATCAATGTAACATTAATAAATGGAGTATCATCTGCAATATTAAATTATGGTACTCTAAATTTTATTAATGTAGAAGTAATAAATAATACTAATATTGTTAGTTATCATAATTCTATTATATATGGTGGTGCATCTGTTGTATATGCAGGTGCAATATATAATACAGGAACAATAAACTGTTACAATTCAACATTTTCAGGAAATAAAGCAATTAGTTATGATACACAAGTAACATATGAAGATATTGAATTACCACCCGCTATTGCATTTTCTTATGGTGGTGCAATATATAATACAGGAACAATAAACTGTTACAATTCAACATTCAATAATAACTTAGCAAAAGCAAATACTATGAGTGCAAATTACCTAGCCCTATATGAACCTGATTCAATTGCATATTCATATGGAGGTGCAATATATAATCAAGGTACTTTAACTCTTGTTGATTCAATTTTAACATCAAACATTGCAAATTCAGAAGCTTATCGTAGTGAATCAGGAAAATCTTTTGCCTATGGTGGAGCAATCCATAATAACGGAACATTAAACATTGAAAATTCAGTATTAAATAATAATTCAGTTATATCTAACCCATACTATGCTTATGCTATTGGAGGAGCAATATCAAATAATAAAATAATGAACATTAAAAACTCAAATTTAACAGGAAATAAAGCAGTTACTAATTCAAATGAAGAAATACGAGTTGAAACTTGTGGTGGAGCCATATATAACCGAGGAAAAACAAGCACAAATAATCTAAAATTAATAAACAACACAGCAGAATATGGTGGTGCAATATATACAACTAAATATATGAACATAGCTAATTCACACTTTGTTAATAACAATATAACATACACAGGTGGTGCAATATATACAGAAAATGGATTAAAAATCACTAATTCAGTATTTATAAATAATGCAGAAAACACAATTTACTCATCAAATAAAAGTTGTAATTATTCAATTGAAAATAATTGGTGGGGAAATAATAATCCAAACTGGAACAAAACATTACAAAATATAGAAGCACCACAATCATGGATATATCTAGATGTAACAACCACAAAAAACAATATCGATGTCACAGAAACAACACAAATAATATGCAACTTCAACTACAAAACAAATGGAAAAAATATTACTCAATACAACAACAAAATATTAGACAACACTCCAATAACTTGCAGTTTAATGAATAATTTAGGAACAACTACTCCTCAAACAGCCATAGTACAAAACAGTACAAGTACAACTATATTCACAGGAACTGAAAATGGAATAGAAACCATAAACATAAAAACATACGATACTAAAACTAATCTAAGCACTAAAATAACAATCAAAGCAGCACCAACTTCAACAAAAATAACCTACATAACACCAAACATAACATCTGGATCAAACATGACAATACAAGCAAAAATAACAGACAAAAATAAACAACCAATAACAACAGGAGAAGTAGTAATAAAAATCAATGGAAAAACATTAAAAGATGAATACGGAGCATCAATAAAAATACCAGTAATAAACGGAACAATAAACTACACATACCATATACCAGAAAACTACAGTGCAAAAACATACAACATAACAGTAAAATACCTAAGAAACAACCAATACACACCAAGTGAACAAACAACAAATTTCACAATCACAAAAGCACCAACTTCAACAAAAATAACCTACATAACACCAAACATAACATCTGGATCAAACATGACAATACAAGCAAAAATAACAGACAAAAATAAACAACCAATAACAACAGGAGAAGTAGTAATAAAAATCAATGGAAAAACATTAAAAGATGAATACGGAGCATCAATAAAAATACCAGTAATAAACGGAACAATAAACTACACATACCATATACCAGAAAACTACAGTGCAAAAACATACAACATAACAGTAAAATACCTAAGAAACAACCAATACACACCAAGTGAACAAACAAGAAAATTCACTATAATTAAAAAATAAGTATTAAAAATAATTTCTCTTTTTTTTATTTTCTTTTTAAAAATTAGTAATAACGGTATTAAAAAAATAAATAATTAAATAGGAGGTTAAATTATTCTATTTGGGAGTTTATTTGTGTTATAGGTGTTTCTACTTGTGTTGATCGTGGTACTTCTATATTTAATGTTTTTTCTAATAGTTCTTCTATTGTATCAACGAATATAAATTCTAATTCTTCTTGTATATTTTCAGGCACGTCTTCTAAATCTTTTTTATTTTCTATTGGAAGAATTACTCTTTTTATTCCAGATCTATGTGCTGCTATTATTTTTTCTTTTATTCCACCTACAGGTAATATTTGTCCTCTTAATGAGATTTCTCCAGTCATTGCTAATTTTGAATCTACAGGTTGTCCTGTTACTATGGATGCTATTGTTGTTAGCATTGTTACTCCTGCTGATGGTCCATCTTTTGGTATTGCTCCTTCTGGTACATGTATGTGTATGTCTTGTTCTTCATAATTTGTATTTTTTAGTTGTAGTGTTAATCTTGATTTTACTAGACTCCATGCAATTTGTGCTGATTCTTTCATTACATCTCCAAGTTGTCCTGTTAGTTTTAGTTTACCTTTTCCGGGTATTTGAACTGCTTCTATGTAAAGTATGTCTCCACCTAATGGTGTCCATGCTAGTCCTGTTACTACTCCTGGAAGATTTTTTTCTTTTACTATTTCATAGTGTGCTTTTGGATTTCCTAGTAAGTCATGTAACATGTCTTTTGTTACTGTGTATGGTGTTTCTATTTTATTGTCTACTATTTTTTCTATGATTTTTCTTGTGATTTTTGATAATTGTTGTTTTAATTCTCGTACTCCTGCTTCTCTTGTATATTTTTCTATTATTTCTGTTATTGCATCATGTTCTATTATTAGTTGATCTTTTTTAAGTCCGTGTTCTTCTAGTACTTCTGTTATTAAATGTTTTTCTGCTATTAATTCTTTTTCATTTGTTGTGTAACTTTCTATATTGATTATTTCTAATCTATCTCTTAATGGTAATGGTATGTTTTCAAGTGTATTTGCTGTTGCTATGAAAAATATGTCTGATAAGTCATATGGTAATTCTAAGTAATGATCTGAAAATGAATTGTTTTGTTCAGGATCTAGTATTTCTAGTAATGTACTTGTTGGATTTCCTTTGTGTGTTGTAGTTAATTTATCAATTTCATCTAATACAAATATTGGATTGGTTTTTCCTGCTTTTTTCATATTGTTTATTATTCTTCCCGGAAGTGCTCCAAGATATGTTCTTCTATGTCCTAGTAATTCTGCTTCATCAGTTACTCCTCCAAGACTTGTTCGTACATATGGTCTATCTAGTGCTTCTGCTATGCTTTTTCCTATACTTGTTTTTCCAGTTCCTGGTGGTCCTGCTAGTAATAATATTGATCCTTGTTTGTTTTCTTTTATTTTCATTACTGCTAAATGTTCTATTATTCTTTCTTTAACTTTTTCTAGTCCATAATGATGTTTATCTAATGTTTCTCTTGCTTTATTTATATCTATTGATTGTGGTGTTTCTTTTTTCCAAGGTAGTTTTATTATTGTATCAAGATAGTTTCTTATTATATTTTCTTCTTGGTTGTTTTGTCCTTGTGTTTCTAATTTTTGTACTTCTTCTAGTGCTGCTTTTTCCACTTCTTCAGGTAAGTCTAGTTTTTCTATTTTGGATCTGTATGTTTCTTTTGTTGGATTTCCTTGTGCATTGTTTATTTCTTCTTGTATTAGTTTTGATTGTTCTTTTAATAGGTTTATTTTGTGTGTTTTTTCCATTTCTTGATTTAATTTTCTTGCTAGATCTAATTGTAGTTTTATTGTTTCTTTTTGGTCTAGTAATATATTAATTGTTTTTAATGCTCGTATATGATCATTTTCTGATTCTAATAAGTTTTGGTTTTGTTTTCTTGTTATTTTTATGTATGGTAATACTGCTTCTAGTAGTGGGTGTATTGTTGTTATTGTATTTAATTTTGCTGTGTATTGTTGTGCTTGTGGAAAGTTTTGTGTTATTTCTTTTGTTATGTCTTTTAATGTGGTTACTATTTCTTTTTGATCTTCTGATTCTATTTGATTGTTTTCAGATATTATTTTGTATGTTGCATATGGTTTATTATTTCTTTCTTGTATTTCTTCTGTTTCTATTTTATCTTCTATTGATATACTTAATTGGCAAAGATCATTTATTTGTTCTATTTTATCTATGGTTATTATTGTTCCTATTGTGTAATATTGTATTATGTCTTCTTCTAGTGTATCTGTTTCATTTAATGATTCATCATTAGTTATGTCTTGATTCATTTCTTTTTCATTATTATCTGATTTACTTGGTTCTGTTGTTTCTGTTTTGATTACTGGTGTTAAGTGGATTGCTTTTGTTTCATTTTCTAATATATCTTCCATTTCTTGTGCTGTTTTTTTGTCTGTTCGTATTACCATTGTTGTATTTGGTAATGGTGGTATTTCAGGTAATGTTATTATTGGTA
>JAUNXU010000019.1 GCA_030539615.1 Methanobacteriaceae archaeon
AAAAAATCATTGTTAACCAGTTTTACACCTCCGTTTAATGATTAATTAAATATATGTTTGTTATATTATTTATAAACATGACATTGTAAAAAAAAATTAGGCGATAAAATTTAAAACATTTTGTTTATCCTAGAATGCTAATTTAATACCAAATAGTTTCATAATTCCCTTTTTAATTTTCATTTTCTTTTTAACTGATTTAGAAATAATATTTTAAAAATAAGCTCAAGTAATTTATATTGATTGTTTATAAGTGTATTTCATTGTTTTTAGCAATTTCAATATCATCTGAATCTAATAAACTGAAAATCAGTTTTTTATAAGTTTTTATACTTTCAATTTCATCAGTTTCAAGGTTATTGCTTTTAAATAATTGTGAATGTCTCGGTTGAGTTTTTATTCTGTGTGAAACATACAAAATTGATGTTTGAATCCTAATTTATAGATGCAATTACGATATTCCTTTTTTAAATCAGTGCTTATGGAATATTTATTCTTATTTCGTGTAGATCTACTTAAAAGGTTATAAATAATCTTTTTCGAATCTGTACCCACTATTTCGTAAGAAACGATTGTATTTAATTTAACATCGAATAATGCTAAAAGATACTTCTATTTGTCATAAATTTTAACCCACAAAGTATCAAACAAGTAATATCCAGAATAACGCCCATAATCAATGTTTTTAATGTAATCAGCATTTAATAATGTGTTTTCAATTGTTTGATGTGAAATATTAATGTTATGCTCTTTTTTTAATGCAGACTGGATTTTATAAACACTATCACTAAAAATAGGGTATAAATTAAAAATATTATCAAATACAGGTTTAATTATGTTATTATTTGTATATACAAGTGATGTTAAATCAGTACAGAATGTTTTACCACAGTTATTACATTTATAGTTTTGAATATAACATATTTCTTCTCTAGTATCTATAAATATTGGAATTTCTTAGAATTTAAAAAACATTATTTAATTACAAGCCATATAATCTCCTTAATTATAAATTTAATAAATATACTTCTTGATTAATTTTTATAATTTTTGAAAGGAAAAAATAGTAAAAAGAAGAGTTTTAATCATATACTAAACATATATTAAAGTATTAATAAAGGAAGACTCATATGAAAGCAAAAATTAATCAAAGAATAGATGAATTGGAAGAAGACATAATAAAATCAATCCAAGACTGTGTAAAAATACCTAGTGTAACAACTCAAGCAACAGAGGAATATCCATTTGGAAAAGAAATAGATAATGCTTTAAAACACACATTAAAAATGTGTGAATCTATGGGATTTAAGACAACATATAAAGATGGCCATTATGGATATGCTGAAATTGGTGAAGGTGAAGAATTAATAGGAATAGTTGGTCATTTAGATGTTGTTCCAGAAGGAGAAATCGAAAACTGGACTTATCCCCCTTATGAAGCTATAATAGAAGGTGGAAAACTTTATGGAAGGGGAACTCAAGACGATAAAGGACCAACAATAGCTTGTATTCATGGAATAAAAGCACTTATAGATTTAGGTGTAGAATTTAATAAAAGAGTAAGATTTATATTTGGGACTGATGAAGAAAATCTTTGGAGAGATATTGATAAATATAAAGAAAATGGTGAAGAAATACCAGATTATGGATTCACACCAGATTCTACATTCCCTATGATATATGCAGAAAAATGTATTTTACAAGCTTATTTAACTTGTAACAATGTATCAAATATAAAATTAAGTTGTGGTGGAGCATTAAATTTAGTTCCAGATAAAGCTGAATATAGTGGCAAAAATAGAGAAAAACTTACATCAGAACTTGAAAAATTAGGATTTGAATATACCTGTGAAGATAATAAAGTATCCGTAATAGGAAATAGTGTACATTCAGCTATATCTGATACAGGAATAAATGCTATATCTAGGCTTTGTATAGCTCTTAATAATATATGTGAAAAATCAAATACTATAAAATTTGTAGCAAATGTTATAGGAGAAGATGCAAATGCTAATAAAATTTTAGAAAATTGTATAGATGATGTATCTGGAAAATTAACATTTAATGTAGCAAACTTAGAACTTAATGATAAAATTGAAAAATTAGGAGTTGACATAAGAATACCAGTTACATATAAAAAAGAAGATATTGTAACTAATTTAAAAAAGATTTCTAGTACATACAATTTAGAATACAATGAACGCCATTGCTTAGATCCAATATATATAAGTGAGGACAATTTTTTAGTGAAAATTTTAAGAAAAGTCTATGAAGAAGAAACAGGCCTTGATTCAACTCCAATTTCATCTGGAGGAGGAACATATGCAAGAGCATTTGATAACTTTATTGCATTTGGATCTGTTTTCCCAGGAAAACCTGAAACAGAACATCAAACTAATGAATTTATTGAGATAAATGATATTATAAAAGCAGCAAAAATCTATTCATTAGCTGTATATGAATTATTACAATACTAAAAAATGTTTAATTCTTCAATAGAATTAAATTCAAGAGCTTCACCTTTTTTTATTTCTTCTTTTACTTCTTTTATACTAAGATGATGTAATCATCATGTTAAAATATTATTTTACTAACTTCTTTTTTGAATATCCTTTAAGTAAATTAATAGATGATGATAAATACCTAACATTCTTATGAGAAAATTTTTAAGTATGAAAAAGAATAAATTTTCAGCAGTCCAAATTTCAAAATATTTATCCAGGTTTAAACCATCAACAATTTGATAAAAATAGTAAATAGCTTATTAAAAAGACTAAAGTAAATCTACTATGAAAAGTTAATAGACGGTTTATTGTTGATACAACACTAGAAAATGTGATATTAATAGTATTACGTAAATATCTGACTTCTAAAAAATTATGAAAAATTAAAACTACAATTGGTTACAGTACAACAAAAAGTATAATTATATTAGATTTAAAGTAACAGCAGTACTTAAAAAAAACATTATATCTATGTATCAATACTAATTCACTCTTGATCATCACATAGGCTCCAAAAATATTTAGATAAAGTATTAAAAGAAACTAACAAAGAAGACGAATAATCAATACAAAAAGATACTATCACTCTTTGATAGAAGATTATTACTCCTATGAAACTTTATTGCACATCCACTATTTTTATATTTTAACATTATAAAATTATTATATGATCCTATTTTTATTAATAAGCAATTAATTTGATTTTATTTAATACAAATCCTTTAAATAAGACCTAATTTAGATTATTATATATGGATTCAACATGAAAATAGATTAATATTTATTAAATTAATATTGTTTTCTTGTTATATTCCATATAAAAAAAAGTATTGTAATTTATAATTAATATAAATTATATTTTTTTATCTTCACCTCCCCCTAATATATGATATATAAAAAAGATCCTTAAATAAAATCCCCAATTATTTAAAAAAAAATTTTATATCAAATAATGAAAAATGTATAGTAAAAGAATTATTTATTAAAATCACCTTTTTTAATAATATAATTCTTTATTGTTTTTGTTCTTATTTTTTTACATCAAGTCATTATTTACAATAATTAACTTTTATCAAATATTTAAATTTATCCGTATGATTTTAGATATTTTAATCTTTTTGTTGTATTATTAATTATCTAAAAAAATTTTTAGATATATTTAAACAAAAGAAATATAATTTAAAATAAACTAATAGTTAATTATAAAATTTAAGGAGTTTAATTTTTTTATGGATTTTGTAAAAATGAGACATATGATGTTGGGTCCTGTATCTACAATTGTTTTATTGGTTTTTAATTATTTTTTAATAGATATTATATTTAATTACTTAAATTTTCCATTAAATTCTAATGTATTGATTAGTATTGTATTAATACTTGCTTTATTAAATCTAGTATCTACACTAATTGAATTTAGAACATCATATTTTATAACACGTTTGATGATGGAAATAAGTGAATTATGGAAATGGGCTTCATTATTATATTTAATTGAAATAATTTTAATTTATTTAGTAGAACTTATAATGCCTATGCCATTGTATATTATTTATATTTTATTTTTATTAATTCCAGTATTTGGTGTGATTGGTTATTATATAGCTCATCATAATTTTATTAAAAAATATACATTAAATTTAGAAAATAAATCTAAAGATCAAGAAAAATTAGTATCAATTATTCATGTTTCTGATTTGCATATTGGGTCTATTAGGGGAGAAAGTTTACTTAAAAATTTTGTTAATGATATAAATAAGATTTTCATAGAAAAACAAAAAGATGGTATTGATGTGATTACTATTATTTCTGGTGATATTGCTGATGGATCTTGTCCTATAAAACTTGATACATTTTTGACTTTGAATAATGCTATGATGCCTGTAATTTTTACTCCGGGAAATCATGATTATTATCAAGGTATTGATGATCTTAAAGAATCATTAAAAAATGCTAATGTAATAATATTGGATAATGATAATTTGAATTTAAAAGAATATGATCTTAATATTATTGGGTTAAGATATTCTTTTGGTAGTCAAGGTGAAGATGAATATAAATTACCTATATCTAGTGATGAAAATAATGTTCTTATTTATCATGCCCCTGATTATTGGAAAGATTTTGTTTCATGTGGTATTGATTTAATGTTATCTGGTCATACTCATGGTGGACAATTTATTCCTGCAAATTTATGGGTTAAGATTGTTTATCCATATATTAAAGGATTATATAATACTGTTGTAAAATCGGATGATAAGTTAAGAAATGGTTATTTATCTGTTACTACTGGTATTGGTACTATGGGTCCTCCTATTAGGTTGGGTACTCGTGCTGAAATTGTTGTGTTGGATATTAATAGGTTATAGTTATTTATTTTTTTTCTTTTTTTACTAGTTTTATTAAAGTATGTTTCTGATGTAATTTGGTGTACATGTATTAGTTGATAAATGGTATTTTAGTTAGTTTTATTTTTGGAATTTTTTATGTTATTTTTTCTAATTTTTTTAATATAATAAAAATGTCGCATAATACTTAATTATATGACATTTTATAAATACTAAGAAAAACAAATAAAACAACAACCAAAAAAAGGAAAAAATTTTCATGACAAAAGAAAACCTAAATCAGTTCATAGAATACATAAAATATAATGAAGGACTATCACAAAACACACAAAAAACATACACTAACAACATCAACCAATACCAAAAATATCTCACAGAAAATAATATCACAATAACAAAAGAAAATATAAACACAACACTACAAAACTTCATAACATACCTAACAAAAACAAGACACCTAAAAACAACAACAATAAACAACTACAGTATAACTATAATAAAATACCTAAAATTTCTAGGATACAATATAAACAAATACAAACCAAAAAAACCTACCAGAACAGAAATACTAGAAAAACAAATACACTACTTTACAGAACCTGAAATACAAGAACTTAAAACAACAATATATCAATCAGAAAATAAACAAAAAGAAAGAACAATATTACTAATAGAATTTATGAATCAAACAGGACTAAGAATACATGAATTACTAAATATAACACTTGAAGAATATCAAGAAGCAGAAACAGTACATGACTTAAAAGTACTAAACATAGTGGGAAAAGGAAATAAAAGAAGAATAATAGCAATAAAACCAAACTTACAACAAATCATAAATAACTATCTAAAAACTAGAAAAAAAGAAAGCAGATATATATTCAACACTAACAAATCAGAACAAATGAATGTAAGAACAGCACAAAGACTAATAAAAAATACAGGAATAAAAACAGATATTAGGCTAAATACAGATACCTACACAAAAAGAGCACATGCACACGCTTTTAGACACAGTTTTGCAATAAGGGCAATTAATAAACTAAGTATAAATAAAGTACAAAAATTATTAGGACACAGTAGTATTAGTACAACACAGATATATACAAATATAAACAAACAAGAAATGATAGAAGCATACATGGCATTATAAAATAAATTAAAATAATAAATTTTACATATACTAATTTTTTATTTTTATTCTTTTTTTATCTTATTTTTTTAAATTAAAATTAATTTATTGTATAATTTTTATTTATCTAACAAATATGTGATAATCTTTAATTTTTAATTTATTTAAAATTAAATTTTTATTTTTAAATATTAAACATTATTAAGTCATATTTATTTAAAATTAGGAATATTTAAGAAAATAATTATTAAAATTTAAATAAAAACATATATTAATGTTTTTAAACATATGATATATTAATCAAATTTATTTTATTTTTTTTAAATGAATTTGAATTTAAAAAGAAGTTAAATATAACTAGTACTATCTAAAACAAAAAATATTAAAATATTCAGCATAAAATAATATTTAATCAAATTTTTAGGTAAATATATGAATTTAAATATATCTAGCTTCTTTTTAATAAAAATAAAAAAAGAGGAAATGATTATCATGATAAGAAAAAATATGATGGCATTACTAGTCTTTTTTGTTTTAGTATTAGGAATAACAGCAGTAACAGCAGCTGATACAGGAAATACAACAGATATAAATAGTGATTCAAGTACAATACTTGAAACACAAAGCACTGTATCAGATGTAAGTGCTACAAATTCTGTTAATGATGTAAAAATACAAAATACTTCAAAAGTAGATACATCAACAAATAATATAACACAAAAAAACACAAAAAATGATAATAATATAAACACTAAACAAAAAGAAAATACAAATACACAAGATACATCTATAAAAACTGTTGAAAAAACAAATGACAACACTAACAAAAACACAGAAGATACAACAATAGTAAGTACTGATTCAAGCAGTATGGATACATTAACTGCTAAAACAGATCCACAAACTATATATTTAACTAATTCAAATTATAATACTTATTTTTATGGATTTGGGACTTTAAATGATAAAACAGTTAATGATGGTGATACAATAATTGTATCAGATATTTTTAATGAAAAAGGTTTTAAAATCAATAAAAATATAACATTTACAAATCAAGGATCAGGTTATATTAATAATTGTATTTTAGAAATATATGGCAATGGAAATGGGTGTACCATTTCTAACTTAAGGATAACAAAAACTATTGATAATATAGATCAAAATGGAATTACTGTAAAAAATGTAAATAATGTGAATATTTATAATAATACAATATCTATTAATACTAACATTACTAATAAAGGAATTGAAATAACAAATTCCAATCAAACAAATATACTTAATAATACGATTGTTGTTCGAGCTTTGGTAAAAAATATTGTTTATCATAATGATGATTATGGTAATTATAACGGTCTAGTTGATACTTGTGGTATTGCTATAGTTAATTCTAGTAGTAATATTGTAAAAAATAATAATCTTGATATTGGTTATTCAAATATTCAATCTGAAACTAATACTTTAACAGGAATTGTAGTACAAGGAGCAACAGTTTCTGGAGAAGAATGTGAAATAAAAAATAATACTATTGAGAATAATATTATAAACTATTTAGGGGATGCTTATTCTTATGGAGTTACACTTCAATATTATGCAATAAATAATTCTATAAATAATAATACTTTAATTTGTCATTCTAATGGGGGTTATGTTTGTGGTATTTATTCTTCAGATAGAATTTCAAATAATAATATAAGAAATAATAATATTAATATTAATTCAAAATATAATAGTTATGGAATATGTTTGGAAGGATCTTCTACATACCCTGTAAATAATACTTATGTAACTTATAATACTATTAATGGAAATTCCACAAGATCAAGAGCTATAGAATCTTATTATATAACTAATTCTCATATACTATTTAATCATATAAATATTACTGGTACTTATGCTAACGGTATGGGGTGTGGTGCAATAACATACAGTTCAATAAGTAATAATACAATACAAACTACAGGAACTGTATTTACTCAAGACACAGGTTATGATAACATTCCATATTTAACTGATGGTATTTATGTAATTTATGCTAATGATTGGTTTACTGGTGATACAACATTATCTGATAATAATTTAATGTATTATAATAATATAATAACAAATGGTATTTATGCAATTGATTTAATAGGAAATAATAATAAAATAAAATGGAATACATTAAAATCTGCTTCTTTAAGTGCAAATAATGCTGTGCATGTTTCAGGAACAAATAATACTGTTATAAATAATTATGGTAAATTATCAACTAATTTAATAATTTCCCCGTTAAATACTGTTGCTGGAAAAACTATTCAAATTAAAGCTTTACTTTTAGATGAAAATAATCAAACAGTATCTAATTCTAAAATTTCATTTAAAATCAATCAAAAAACTATAGGTACTGCTATAACAAATAAATATGGTATTGCAACAATAGAATATTTAATTCCTATAACATATCAATCAAAAAATTATACAATAACAGCAAAATTTGGAGAAAATAATAATTACAAATCAACAACAACTAATAATATATTAACAATAAATAAACTTAATACAATATCATACATACACACTACTTCATTATCTAATTATACAAAAATTTCTGCAATTATTAAAGATTCCAATGGTAATTATGTAACACAAGGAAAAGTAGCAATAAAAATAAATGGAAAAACAATAGTACAACTAAATACCACAAATGGAAATATAGAATTTAATTATAATAAAAAACTTCAAATAAATTATAATATAACCATAATATATGGTGAGAATAATAAATATTTATCTTCAACACACACCACCACATATAAAACATCATCTACAACAATTAAAAATTCTATTCAAAATACATTAAAAACATCACCTCAAACACATGTGGTAAATCAAAATACAATTTTAAATATATTTAATAGTACTGGTTTAACAAGTATAGTATCAAATGGTGATACACTTGATTTTCAAGGATATATTAATATAACCAATTTAACTTTTAAAATTTTACATGTAGATAAATCAGTAAATATTATTAGTTCAACTAATAATGCTTTACTTAATGGTACTAATGGAGTATATAATTCTTCAGACTATGATAGTGATGGTAGACGTTTAGAAATTGATACTAAAGGTTCATATACTAATATTACTGGTTTAAAATTGTATAATGTTGAATTTTTTATAGTTGGTGCACATGATATAAATGTAAATAATTTAAATTCAACTAATGAAAGAATGGTTTTAGGAGCTGGTAATGGTGTGCATAGTATAAGAGAAGGAAGTACTAATATAAATTTAACAAATTGTATATTTAAAGTACAAGATAATGGTGGACATGGTAATTTTGTAGGTGCTGGAGTAAGTTACATGACATTAACAAATTGTACTATTTATTCAAATGGAACATGTGGAAATGTATTCTATTTAACAAATTTCAACACACAAAACGGTACAAATGGTCATAATACTCTTATTAATTCAACAGTTATAGGTCCTGATGAAGCATCAGTAACAACTATATTAGTTGCTATACATGGAACAGATACATGTTTTGATGGATGTTACTTCTCTTATCCTGGTATGGGTCAAGGAATAATGTTACAATATGGGGATACTTCAGAAGGGGGAGCAACTATTATTATTAATAATATTTTTGATACATTTGTAGACTTTAATAGTCCATGTATTGCAACAAATAACACAGCACACATTACATTTAATTTAGGTGATAAAAGTATTATAACTAGAAATAATCTATCCTCTCTAAGTTTTGGTTCTAATTCAATAGTTGAAAACAATACAGTCTTAAATGGAATTAATACCAAAGGAAACAGTAGTGTAATAAGATACAATAATATAACATCAACAAATAATTATGCAGTAACAATGGATATTAACTCAAGAAATAATACAATAGCTTATAATACTATCCTTGCAAGTACAAATGTTGGTAATGAAGCTGTTCAAAATATAACTGGTAATTATGTGCATGATAATATTGGTTCTTTACTAAATACTGAAATTCAAATTAAAAATTATTATGTACTTCAAGGGGATATAATTATTTTAAATAGTAGTGTACATTTAGTTAATAATAATAGTTATATTTTAAATCAAGGAAATGTAACTTTTTTAATAGATAATGTTACTGTTGGTGTTAGTAATGTAACTAATGGAATAGCTCTATTAAATTATACAATACCTTCTAATATGGTTGTTGGTGATCATATAATAACTGTTATTTATAATACTAATACAAAATATGCATCATGTAATAATACTTCTATGTTATATGTAGATAAAAAAAATAATATTAACATGACATTAAATGATGTAAATGGAATGACTAATATTATGATTCCTATTAGTGTAGAAGTATTTGATGGTAATGAAAAAGCTAATACAGGTGTGGTAACTTTTAAAATTAATAATGTAATAATTGGCCAAGCAAAAGTTGTTAATGGATATGCAACATTAAAATACAACATGTCTTATCCTAAGGGGATTTATAATATAACTGCAATATATACAGATGATGTAAATAATGTTACTGTTCTAAAAGAAGGAAAATTAAATGTTTCTGATTATATAATTATTGTCGATAGCATCACAGCACATCCTAATGAAATAACACATTTAATATCACACTATTACGGTTCTTCAAGTGCTATGAAATTTTTATCATATTATTTAGATGGCAATAAGATTGGCAATGATATATATAGTGTAGATCATTACGATTATAATTATACTGTTCCTAGTGATTTTAATGGAACTCATATAATAAAGGTTGAATTTTGGGATGGTCAGTATTCTCAAAATGAAGCTAAAGTTACAGGTTATGCTAATTTATATATTATAAATAATACTAATATTAATACATTTGCAATAAGCGAGAATATTGCAGGTAATAAAAATGACAATATAACTCTTAAAGTAGATATTTATGATGAAAATAATTGTATAATGAATATTGGAAATGCAACATTCTTTATAGATGATGTTGAAGTTGGAACGGTTAATTTAACTAATGGAACAGCAACATTACCATATACTCTTACAAGCGGAATACATAATTATACTGTAGTATACAATGGGTATGGAAATTATACAAAATCAGAACACACATCATTATTAATAGTAAAAGATAATACAACAACTACAATTAATAATATAACAACAGCTGTTGGAAATAACATCACCCTAAATGCAACTATCACTGATAACTCAAATAATAATCTTGTAATTGATGGTATTGTTGAATTCTTCTTAAATGGAACTTCTCTTGGAACTGTTAAAGTAATTAATGGAAGTGCATTATTAAATTACAGTCTTCCAGTAAATTATATGGGTAATTATAATATTAGTGCAGTATTTACAAGTGACTATTATTATAATAGTACAGGAAATGGTACATTAATAATAACTAAAATAAATACACAAACTACTGTAATGCCTGTAAATAGATATACAGTTGATAATGTTACTATTATGGTTGTAGTGATGGATTCAAATAATAATCCTATAAATGCAGGTATGGTCTATCTTTATGATAATAATTATAATCTAATAGGAACTGGAAATGTATCTAATAGTTTAGTTAAATTTAATAAAAACTATCTTATAGCAGGAAATTATACTGTAACAGCAGTATATAATGGAACAGAAGTATATAATACTAGTTCAAATTATAATGATATAATAATTAATCTTACACCAACAATAATAACAATAAAAACAATAAATGGTACAACAACAACTAATACAACATTAGATATATTTGTAAGTACACCAAATCATATACCAGTAACAACCGGAATAGTAACAATATATAATGGTAATAAATTATTAACAACAGAAACATTAACAAATGGTAGCATAATAATAAACACAATTATATCAACAAGTGGATTAAACAACTTAACTATAGTATATAATGACTCAACTCTAAAATATAGAAATATAACAACAAATATAACAGTAAACATACAAAAAACAAATACAACAATAACAGTAAACCCAATAAAAGCACAAGTAAAAGACAATATAACAATAACAGCAATTATAACTGATGCTAATAGAAATCTTGTAAATGGTGGAAATTTAATATTTAAAATAAATGGAGTAACAATCAAAGACAATAATAATACACCAATCAAAGTACAAGTAATAAATGGAACTGCAACATTACAATACACAATTCCTGATGGATGGGTAAACAAAAACTATACAATCACAGCAGTATATGCTGGAAATAATAAATATAATTCAATAACAAGTACAAATGCATCATTAACTATAACAAAAAGAATAGGAACAATAACTCTACTAAACAGCAACAGAACATCAAAAGCAGGAAACACCATACAATTAATAACACAAGTATCAGAAAAAAATACATTATTAAATGAAGGATGTGTAATCTTTAAAATCAATGGAAAAACAATAGTAGATACAAATGGAAAAGCAATACAAACAAAGGTAATAAATGGAATAGCAATACTAAACTACACAATACCAAAAGACTTTAGTGCAAAAGAATATAACATAACATCAGCATACATCTCAAACATATATGAAAGAGCAGAAGCTAAGAACATACTAACAATTACAAAAATCAACACACACATAAACACAAATCCAATAATGGCAACCAAAGGAACACAAACCACAATAAATGCAACAATACTAAATGAAAATAACATTCCAGTAACAGGAACAACAAAAATATCAATAAAATTCAATGGAAAAACAATCACAACAATGAACGTAACAAACGGAATAATAAACTACAACTACACAATACCAACAAATTACAACAAAGGATATTATAACCTTACAATAATAGCAGGAGAAAACTCTAGATATAACACATCAAAAATAAACAGCACAATCATAGTCAACAATCCTGTAGCAACAATAAAAATATAAGATTTCAATTATAAAAAAATGGAGGATATTTTTTTATCCTCTTAATTACTACTTTTTTTTTAATCTTAAATGGGGGGTGATGATTTTTAGAAGATTATTAATTTTTAAGAATTATTCATCGTATATGAAACTTTTTTTAATTCTTTCAAATTTAGAATCAGATATAACTGGAGTTATATTATCTAATGAAACTTCTTTATCAACTTTACTAAATGGCTCTTCTTTAGTTCTTGAAAGTAGTATTGGTTCATTTAATTTATAAATTCTTAATAACCATATATATAAATATTCTTTTTCTATATCTATAGTTTCTTTAATAGATGACCACAAATCTAAAGTATTTGCTTTTGGATTAAATGATTCTCTTTCAATTGTTTCTTCTACTTTTGCAAAATATTTAATTTCTGTTTTCTTATTATAAAATTCAATATTATCTTCTAATTCATTTAAAGAATCGTTATTTGAATATCTTATATTTGGATATAATAAGAATTCTTTTACATCTGTTTCATATGGTCTTATTAAAATACTTTGTTTTCCTTGTCCTAATGTTTCAACAATTACTTTAGATTCATTTAAACATTTTGTTATATTATTCATAAAATTTTATACCTCTTTATTTTTTGAAATTATTATATTCTGCACATATTTCTGTTAGTGGACATACACTATGTTCTGGATTTATTGGTTTACATATTGTTTGACCAAATTGTACCATTAGATCATTTATTGGAAGCCAATATTTTTGTGGTACTATGTTGCATAGTTCTTCTTCAGTTTCTTCAGGAGTTTTTGTTGATACAAGTCCAAGTCTATTTGAAATTCTATGTACATGTACATCAACAGGTATTGCATCTTTAAAGAATGCATATACAAGTACACAATTTGCTGTTTTTCTTCCAACACCTGGTAATTCTAATAGTTCTTCCATTGTATCAGGTACTTGTTTATCATAGTCTTCTATAATAATCTTAGTTACTTCTTTTATTCTTTGTGTTTTTACTTTATAAAAACCTGCTGGTCTTACTAATTCTTCAATTTCTTCTATTGGAGCATCTAATATTTCTTTCATAGTGGAATATTTGTTAAATAAGCGTCTTGTTGCATTATCAGTATTTTCATCACGAGTTCTTTGTGATAAAATAGTTCTAATTAGTACTCTGTAAGGATCAGCATCTTCAAATGTTCGTAGTGTATAGATATCTTCAAGTTTAGTTACTATTTCTTTTATTTCTTCTTGTGTAAATTTTCTTTTTGACATGTTAATCACTTGTTTAATTTGTTATTTCTTTCATGATTTCTAAAAAGTTTGGAAATGAAATATTATAACATGATGCATTTTTAATTTTAATGTTACCTGTTTTAAGTCCTAGAACATAAAATGCCATTACAAATCTATGATCATTATGGGAATCAATTGTTCCACCAGTTATTCCACCTTTTATTATTAAACCATCTTGTTTTTCAGTTACTTTTACACCAATATTTTCTAGTTCACATGCCATATTATGTACTCTATCTGTTTCTTTATATCTAGCATGTTCTACACCTGTAATATGTGATGTTCCTTCAGCTTGAGCAGCAAGTATTGCAACTGTTGGTAATAAATCAGGAGCATTTTTAAGATTTATATCAATAGGTTTTGTATTTCCTGTACTTTCTATTGTTACTGATGTATCAGTAGTTGTTACTTTTGCACCCATTTTTTGGATAATATTTATTATTTGTTTATCTCCTTGTATTGACTTTTTGTATAAGTTTCTAATTGTTATCTTTGAAGGTAATACTGTTGCTGCTGCTAGTATATATGATGCTGAAGAATAATCTCCTTCTATAGTATATTCTGTACTTTCATATTTTTGTGGTTCTATATAATATGATGAATATTCTGGTTTATTTGTAGTATCATATTCATATTTAATATTGAATTTTCTTATAATATCTAGGGTCATATTCACATATGGTTTTGATATAAATGTTCCATTAACATTTAATGTTACAGGAGTTTTTGCATAAGGAGCTGCCATTATAATAGATGATATAAATTGTGAACTTACATCGCCTTTTATATTAGTTTGACCTCCAGATAATCCACCTTTTATAATTATTGGTGGTTTTCCATTTGTTTGTGAAGAATGGATATTAACACCAAGATTTGTTAATGCATCTATTAAATGTTGCATTGGTCTTTTTCTTAAGGATTCATCACCTGTAAATATGGTATAATTAGCTTTTGGAGCTATAGCTGCAATACTACTTAATATTCTAAGAGTTGTTCCTGAATTTTTTACATTTATTATATCAGAAGGCGTTTTTATATAACCTGCTGTTCCTTGTACAATACATTTATCATCATATCTTTGAAATAATGCCCCTAATTTTTCACATGATTCTAAAGATGCAATTGTATCTTCTGAATATAATGGATCTTTTAGTATACTTTCTCCTTCAGCAAGTGTAGCTGCAATAAAAGCACGATGAGTGTAACTTTTAGATGGTGGTGCTTTTATATCACCTTTTATTTCTTCTTTTTTTTCTACTTCTATATCCATTTACAAGAATCCTCCCTATTAATCTTTAAGAAAATTTTAATTTATTATTTCTATTGTAATATCTTGGTAATCAGTTTGAAGTATTTCTACTTTTTTACCTGTTTTACTTTGTAACTCTGTTGTAGTATTAATATCTTCTTTGTTAAATATGATATTTTCTTCTATAACTACTTCATTATTTTCTTCTAATTCTTTTGCTATTGTTTCTATTGGCGTATTTTGAATATAAGATATTACTTTCTTAGCATCTTGTTTAAATTTAGGTCCAAGTTTTGACATTATTGGTTCAATTTCAATAATTTTTTCATGAACATCAGGTTTTCCTTTAATAAGATTAAGATTTGTAATCTTATTTGTATTTTCAATATCAGATATAGTATTTTCTAATATATTAGTATTAGATGTATGTATAGTTACTGAATTTATATCTTGATTTAATGGTATTCCATGGGATGATTTATATCTTCGTATAATATCTATAATATTAATTGCTATTTCACAAGATTCTTCTATATCTTTATTTATCAATGATTTATCAACTTTTGGCCATCCATTTTTATGTAAATTAATAGTATCATTTTCTAAATAATAATTAATGGTATCACTGAAAAATGGAGTTATAGGTGCCATAATAGCAGTTATCTTTTCTATTACTTCAAGTAATGTGTATTTAGCTGCATTAGTACTATCTTCTAAATCATCATATAATCTGTATTTTACAGCTTCTATATATTCATCACAGAAATCATGCCATACAAAGTCATAGATAATATGTTCTGCTTTTGCAAAATTATAATCTTCAAAAGATTTTGTAACATCTGTTATTACTGTATTAAGTTTAGAAAGTATCCATTGATCTAATAATTCTAATTTAACAGAATCTTTATCTATTCTATTTTGGGTATCTATATGCATACTAATAAATCTAAATGCATTCCAGAATTTTCTTAAAAATTTATAAGAATACTTAATATCTTTCCAAGCAAAAGGAACATCAGATCCAGGAGTACTATTAGCTGACCATAATCTAAGAGTATCTGCACCATATTCATTTAATACTTCTTCAGGAGCAGTAACATTTCCTCTAGATTTACTCATTTTATGACCATCTTCACCAAATACCATACCATTAACAACAATTTCATCAAATGGTTTAATACCAGTTAAAGCATAACATCTAAGAATAGTATAAAATGCCCATGTTCTTATAATATCATGTCCTTGAGGTCTTAAATTAGCAGGATAAATTTTATCATAACCTTCATTAGGCCAATTAGCTACTGTTAATGGTGTTATTGAACTATCCATCCAAGTATCAAGCACATCTTCTTCAGGAGTAAAAGAATTACAGCCACAATCACAAGATTTATCTGGAGTATCTAATACAGGATCAATTGGTAATTGTTCTACAGTTGGAAGTACTGGCTTATGACAATCATCACAATACCAAACAGGTATAGGTGTAGCAAATATTCTTTGTCTTGAAATACACCAATCCCAATCCATAGAATTAGCCCAATTAATAAGTCTAGTTTCCATATGTTCAGGAGTCCATTTAATCTTAGAAGACTCTCTTAAAATATCCTTAGTCATCTTCTTAACAGATATAAACCACTGTTTCTTAACAAGAATTTCAATAGGAGTTTTACATCTCCAACATAAACCAACATTCTGATCAACATCTTCCTGTTTAATAAGATAACCCTCATTTTTAAGATCATCAATAATATTTTTTCTACATTCCTTAATAGACATTCCACTATATTTACCAGCCACATCTTGCATTAAACCATCTTCAGTAATAGCATCAATAATATCAAGATCATACTTATTAACCCAAGATACATCAGTATTATCTCCAAAAGTACAAATCATAACAGCACCAGTACCATACTCAGGATCAACACTATCATCAGTAATAACCTTAACATCACGATCATACAAAGGCAATCTTATAGTTTTACCATGAAAACTAGTATACTTTTCATCATCAGGATGAACTACAATAGCAACACAAGCACATAATAACTCAGGTCTAGTAGTAGCAATAGTTATAACATCTTCACTATCATGACTATGAAAATCAACATAATTTAATTTAGTCACATTTTCAGAATATTCAACTTCAGCTAAAGCAATAGCAGTTTCACATCTAGGACACCAATTAATAGGATGAACAGCTTGATGAATCAAATTATCATCATATAATTTAAGAAATGATAATTGAGTTCTTCTTTTATTTTCAGGAAGCATAGTAACATATTCATGCTCCCAATCCTGAGAATAACCCATATTACGCATTTGAACACGCATCTTATCAATATTTTCATGTGTTAAATCAATACAATACTCTCTAAATTTTTCTTTTGAAACATCATTCTTTTTAATATTATGGGTTTCTTCAACCTTAACTTCTGTAGGTAATCCATGACAATCCCATCCTTGAGGAAATAGTACATCAAAACCATTCATACGTTTATATCTTGCAATAAGATCAATATAAACCCAATTAAGAACATGCCCCATATGTAAAGTCCCTGTTGGATAAGGTGGTGGAGTATCAATAATATATGTAGGTTTAGTTCCATCACCAATAAACCTATAAACATTTGATTTTTCCCAATTTTCAGCAATCATACTCTCTTTTGCATGATCATAATCCTTTGGTATATCCATTTTACTCATATTTGTCTCCTATTTTAAAATTTATATCTTTAAAAAAAATTATAATAAATTATTAAAAACTAGTAATATTCATAAAAAATACTCCTAAAAATTAATAATTTCTTTTTATAAATCTAATTATCTTTCATACAATTATCTTACCAATAAAAATAAGAAGTACTTATAATTAATTATTAATAGATTATATATATTTATATCTCTTTTAAATTATTTAAATCTTATTTTTTAAAAAATAACAGATATCTAACAGCTTCAATAATAACATTTACACATGATATTGTTTAAAATATTGTTAAGAACGTACTTATTTTCTGATTTTTTCATGTTATTGAATTTTATTTACTGTCAAGGTTATATAAAATATATTATTAATTTTTTTTTGGATTAAGAAATTTTTCTTATCGTGGTGAACATAATAGATTAATATCTTTGAATTTAATAAAATAATAAGCTATCTTGTATTATAAACACTATATAAATGTATTTTATATTATATATAATTGAATATTATAAAAAAGTTATAAAATTAAAGAATAAATATTTTCTTATCAGTTAATAGTTTAATAAAATATTAAATAATTTTTTAGTTGCATTTTTTATTTCAGAAGAATTACTTGATAAATTACCATTAAATAATAATATTAAAAATAGTTATCAGCAGGATTTTTATTAGGTAGTGTTGAAAAGAGGATTAAAATAATAAATAATAAGTAAAACTGTGCAATATTTTATTTTACTTATTATTTATCTGTTGTTTTGAATAAAAAGTTTTTTAGATTAGATTTAATGTATAATAATAAAATATAATATCACTTGATAGATAATACTCCTTTTTCATAAAAGGTGGTTTTTTTATGAAAAAAATAATATTATGATATAAGTAATATCAATTGATATATTATATACACTAGTATTTAAATGTTATCTTAAAAAAGACTTTGCATTTTATGTGTTTTTTTTTATATTGTTGAGTGTTTAGATTATTATTCTTATTTTTTTTTAAAAATGAATTATTATTTTTTGTTTTTATGCATATTTGACGTTTATATTGAATTATTATTTTAATACAATATATTTACATTGTTTATCTATTATTAATATTTGAGATGTCAAAATTATAAAATAAATTTTAGATTATATACTTGGTAAACATTTAGAGATGATAAGTGTTGTTTCTATTATGGATTCAAAATAGTGTGGAAAAACAACCACTACAAAACAACATGCAAAAATCTCAAATTACAAAATCATTAAGTTAACAGTAGTAGATATTTACACTATTAATTTAATATAATAAAAAAGATATAAATGTAATTAAATGATACTGATTTTAAAAATGTAATTAATTTAAAATTTAGGGTAGGTTAACTTATGGGATTAGAATGGTTTTATATAGCTGTAGTATTAGCATTAAGTGATATGTTGCATACTTTTCTTTGGAGAAGCATTTCAGATTTTTATATATTATTTGGAGAGCTTATTCATCAAACATTACATTCTAATGTGAGATTAGGATTAACACATGAGTTAATAGAAGCTTTATTTCATTTTGTAATTCTATCATTAGTATTTAGTTCACCATTTATAGGTATGGTTGCTGCAACAGTACATTTAATTATAGATTTAAGTCATGAATTTCTTAATCTAAGGTTAACACCTATATCTCATAGAGCACTTCATTTTGTGATAGAATCAATAGTATTTATGATAATATTTGGAATTTAATATTCTAAAAAAAAGGAAATAGTTAGGAGGATTAAACTAGAATGCCAGTAATAAATTTTACATATGATGAATTATACAAACATGTAGGTCAAGAAATACCAAAAGATGAATTAATAAATATGTTACCTATGATTTCAAGTGATGTTGAATCATATGATGATGAAAATGTGAAGGTTGAATTTTTCCCAAATCGACCAGATTATTATAGTATTGAAGGGGTAGCAAGAGCAATTAAGGGGTATATTGGGCTTGAAAAAGGTATACCTGAATATAATGTTAAAAAAACAGATAATATTATAACCGTAGATCCTCAATTAAAAAGTATAAGACCTTATGTGGGTTGTTGTATAGTTAAAAATATTTCAATAAATGACGAGTTACTTAAAAATATTATGGATTTTCAAGAAAATCTTCATTGGGTTATTGGAAGAGATAGAAAAAAAATAGCTATTGGTATCCATGATGTTGATAAAGTAAAATCACCATTTTATTATAATGCAGGAATACCTGATGATGTTGAATTTATTGCATTAGACTCTGATAAGTTACAAAACCTCGATGAAATATTAGAAGGACATGATAAAGGAAAATCATATGCTCAGTTAATTGATTGTTATGATAAATATCCATTAATTGTTGATGGTAATGGTGATGTAATGTCTATGCCTCCTATTATTAATAGTGAAAAAACTAAGTTAACTACTGATACTCATAATATATTTATTGATGTAACAGGAACTGATCTTGATGCTGTTAATAATGCTGTTAATATTATAGCAACAAGTTTTGCTGAAGATGGTGGTGAAATTGAAACAGTTACTGTAGATTATGGTGATGAAAAAATTGTTTATCCTGATCTTACACCAATAACTAAAATTGTTCATCTAAAAACAGCTGAAGAATTAATTGGTATTGATTTAACAAGTGATGAAATTATTAAAATGCTTGAAAGAGTTCGTTTTAATGCTGAAAAAATTAATGATGATGAGATTCTTGTAACTATTCCTAAGTATCGTATTGATATTCTTCATGAAGTTGATATTATAGAAAATATTGCTATAGGATACGGATTTAATTCATTACCTTCAGAGTTTCCAAAAGTTGCTACTATTGCTAAACAAGATAATCAACGTGAATTTGAAGATATTGTATCTCAGATAATGATTGGTCTTGGTTTTACTCAAATTATGAGTTTAATGTTAACTAATGAAGAAGCTCATTTTACTAAACTTAGGAAAAATATTGAAAAAGATATTATTACAGTAGCTCAACCTATATCTAATGATAGAACAATGATAAGAAAAAGTCTTGTCAATGGTTTACTTGAATTCTTGAATAATAATAAACATGAAAATTTACCTCAAAAGATATTTGAAGTAGGTGATACTGGATATTTAGATACTAGTAAAGAAACAGGTATAAAAAATATTAAAAAATTAGCAGCTGCAGTTGTTGATTCAACAGCAAACTTTACACAAATTAAATCTATAGTAGATTCATTTTGTACAAATATGGGATTTAAAATGGAAGTTGTCAATGGTGAAAATAGTATTTTTATTCCAGGAAGAGCAGCAGACTTTACAGTTAAACCACTTGATGAAAAATTAAATTTCAGTTTCAAAGGATTCTTTGGAGAAGTAAATCCTGAAGTAATTACAAATTTTGATATGGAATATCCTATAGTTTTATTTGAAATAGAATTCTTGTTATAAAAAATTAAAAATAAGAGAAGTTTAAACTTTTAAAACTTCTTAATAATACTACTTTTTTTTAAGTTACTATTGTAATAATTATTGTTCTTTCAGTTCTAGGTCCATCTAATTCTATAAATAAGATATCTTGCCAAGTACCAATTAACATCTTTTTATCTTGTATAGGAATAGTTTGATTAGTTTGAATAAGTAATGATTTTAAATGTGATGTTGCATTACCATCAATTTTATTATGTTCATACTCTTGTGTTTCTGGTACTAATTTTGTTAATAGTTTTTTATAGTCTTTAATTAAATTAGGTTCATTAATTGCTATTGAAGTAGTAGTATGTAATGTGTGAATATTTACAAGTCCATTAATTATATTATTTTCATTAATAATTTCTTGTATTTTATTTGTGATATTATGAATTTCAATATGATTTGTAGTGTTTATTTTTATTTGTTTTATTAGAGTTAACATTCTATCAATTACTCTTTTTTAACTGAGATTCAATATCATCAATATTCATTGTTTGTTCACAATAGTGACAACGTAATAATGTTGGTTTTTTATGAATTACTGAAAATTTACTTGTTATTGGTTCATTAGTTCTTGTTATACAATTAGGATTTTGACATTTAACAACACCACTTACTTCATTCATTAAATTTAACTTAGATTTTTTTATTATTTTATAATCTCTTATAATATTTAATGTAGCATTAGGTGCTATGAGTATAATTTTTTCAACTTCTTCTTCTGAAAGTTCTCTAGATTCTACTTTAACAATATCTTTTAAACCAATATGTTGAGATTCAACATTCAATGCTAATGTTACTGATGTATTATCATCAGGTAATGAAAGAATATTTAATACATTTAATCCTCTATTTGAATTAATATGATCTATTACAGTACCATTTTTTATTGGTTTAACTTTTAATTCTTTATAATCACTCATATATTAAATCCCTTCTTTAATAATCTATAATTCATTTTTAGGTTTTCTTGTTTTTACTGCTGATCCTATATTAAATTCAAGCATTTCTTTACTGGATAATAATGATTTACCATAAGAAAGTAATGTATCATCTTGATCTACTATTAATATTTCATCATTTTTCCTAATATCTGAATCAGCATCCAATACAAATTTTGAAAACACACTTTTTCCTTTTCTTGCAAATTCAGCTACTTCACCATTAATTATTACTCTATTTTTTGGAGAAGGAGAATGTTTATGTAATCTTTTTGCTCCAATATCAGATAATATTAAAAATCCATCATTTGCACGCATATTTACTACTATTTCATCATCTTCTTTAATGGATCGTATTTTTTTGGTTTTCTTACTTTTTTCAATTTCTAATTTTTCTGGATCATCACCAAATATTGCTTTTCCAGATCCTGTTCCAAATTGATAATCTGCAACCATATTTAATCTTTTAAAATCATCTATTTTACCTGTAGGTAATATTATATCTGATGATACTCCAAGGAAATCTGTTTCATCTTCTTTATAAAATCTATCTATAATACCTTTATGGATTAGTATCTCTTCATAGTTTTTACTAAATTTCTTTAATGAATCTTGAACAAATTTTATAGCATTCATATCATGTATTGATGGGGATTCATTTTGAGCTAATGGATAAAATTCATCTAATTCTAATGGTATTATTCCAAAAGGAACATCTGCTATTATTATATCTGCATTACTCCAATCTGATCCTGGATTATAATCTTTTGAAAAGAATACTGTTTTATTTAATTTTTCATCTTTTTTATTGTGTAATGATTCTCTTATTATATGTTTTCCATATGGTTTTCTAGAATGTGGGAGAATTATTAATTTATCATTATCTTCAAAGTTAAGATTATTTAATCTTTTTTGATGATGGTATATTTCAGGTCTATTTAATGATTCAGGACCAGTATAGAAAAATGCAGATTCTTTACTTGAAGGATTTAATAATTCCATATCTTCATTATATTCTTTTAATCTTCTTAAACCATCTAATAAAAATGGGTGACTAGCACATCTTTCTTCTACAAGATTCATTAATGTTCCATCTTTTATTGCTTGTTTTATTTGTCTAATTTCTGCAAAACTTATATGTAAATTGTGTATTGCTAATAATTTTGCTCTTTGATCATGTTCCATTTCTAAAAGATCTTCAGGAGTATATTTTGTACATACTTCACATGAACATGGCATTTCTATTAGATTTTCTAATCTTAATGTTCCAGTAGGCATCATTAATCGATTATTATTGGCATATAAAATATATGCTGCACTATCAAATAAATCACAACCCATTGCTACAGCTAATGCAAATACCATAGGGTGACCTGCACCCATAAGATGTCTTGGTTTAGATTCAGGTAATCCTTTCATTGAAGACATTACTACATCAACTAAATCAGCATATTTATATTGTTCCATTAAAGGTACAACAGCACCTATTGGAAATATGTCAAAATTCATTGATCCAATATCTTCAGCACACATTGTTCTTAAATCAGTGAATGTTGATCCTTGAACAACACTATTTAATAACATGTGTTCACGAGTTTCTATAGCTTCATGGGCTCTTGCTATTGTAGTATTTAATTCATTTTCAGCTTGTTCTCTTCTTACATAAGGTGGGGTTGGAATATCGAGTGATGTTCCTATATCTGTTCCTATAGCTTCTTGAAATTGTATAACTTCTTTATTTGTTATATCAATATCCCCATATACTGATAATTGAAATGATCCAGAATCTGTTGCAATAACTCCTGGAAAATCAATTAATTCATGTACTCCTTCTGTTAATGCTTTTTGTTTTAATTCTTCATCTTTATTAATAATATATGAATTAGTTATAACCATCTTAGCACCATAATCTTTTACTTTTATGGTTTGTTTTTTAGGATGGATTACAGGCATTAATGTAGGTGTTGTTATTTTTCCATGTTTTGTAGAAAACGTTCCAATTCTTGCTCTTGCATCCTTATATTTGATTTCAAAATTCAATTATTTTTTTACCTCCAAGACTATTTTTTTTTTATTTGAATTTTTTTTATAGTTAGTTTTATTTATCTTTTTTTTAAATGTAAAAGTTTTGGTTAATACTTTTTTTATTTTTTAAAAACTAGAATTAAAATATTAAAATAATATAATATTATTTTAAAAATAAATATTTAATTCAATAAATTTACAAAATTTACTTGACATTATTATTTAAAATCTAAAAATTAATGAACAATGACAATATGTATATATAATTAAATTTAAAAATTAAAAATAATCAATAAAAAAAGGTGAATAAAAAAAATATGATTATAAAA
>JAUNXU010000091.1 GCA_030539615.1 Methanobacteriaceae archaeon
TGTTTTGTTTTTTGTTATTTTTTCTTTATTTTTTTGTATTTCTTGTTGTCTTGGGTGTTGGTTTATTCTTTCTTGTAGTGTGTATTTTTTTGATAGTTTTCCTATTTTTTCATCATTTCCTATTCTAAGTATTGTTTCTTGTGGTAGTGTATCTAGTTTTTCTAGTATGTTATCTACTGCTATGTGTGTATGGGCACATATTAAGATTTTTTCTTGTTTTTTTAGTAGGTGTTTTATTAGTACAGTTATTGTGTGTGTTTTTCCTGTTCCTGGTGGTCCTTGTATTATATGAAATTTACTTGTGTTTATTGATTTCGTTACTGCTTTATTTTGTGTTTTATTTAAGGTATTTTCATTTATTTTAATAGTGTCCTCATATTTTGATGGTTTATTAAATAGTAATGTATCTAGTGTATTATAATTATGATGATTTAGATGGTCTATTATTATTAATGCATATGTTTTTTCTATTTTTTCAAGGATTATTTTTTGATCTTTATTTATTATGTAATGTTCTTTATTTTTTTGTATTTTTTCTATTGATTCTTTTTGATCTAATTGTATTATTTGTTGTTTTTTATTGGAATATATTATTTTTCCTGTTTGATTATCTAATTCTATTTGTGTTTTTATTGGTATGAGTTTTGTGTTATTAAGTGTTATGTTTATTGTATTTTTTTCGTTATTAATTTCTTTTATTTCAACTTTTAGTGGTTGATTTTCCATTTTTTCATTATATAAATGGGTTTCTAATTGGTTTATAAATTCATTGTATTTTTTCATAATATTTTTATATAAATTAATATATTATTAATAATTATTAAACTATATGTATTACTTAATAAAATGATACATAAAACAAATAACAAAAATATAAAATAACAAGATAAATAAGGAGAATCAATTAAAAAAAATGAAAGCAGCAATATTATACTCAGGTGGAAAAGATAGTACAATGGCAACATACCATGCAATAAAAAATAATGACACAATAAAATATTTAATATCCATAAAATCAAAAAATAATGAATCATACATGTTTCATGTACCTAATATTCACATGACAAAAATGTGCTCTGAAGCTATGAACATACCACTAATAGAAGTAGAAACTGAAGGAAAAAAAGAAGAAGAATTAAAAGATCTAGAAGAAATTCTAAAAAAACTTAAAGAAGAAGGAATTGAAGCAATATACACAGGAGCAATAGAATCAACATATCAAAGATCAAGAATAGACAATATATGTAAAAACTTAGATCTTAAAGGAATATCACCATTATGGCATAAAGATCCTGAAGAATATATGAATGAACTAATAGATAATAAGTTTAAAGTCATGATAGTAAGTACTGCAGCAATGGGACTTGATGAAAAATGGCTTGGAAAAGTAATAGAAAAAGATTCAATTAATCAATTAAAAGAACTTAATAAAAAATATGGTGTACATATGGCTTTTGAAGGTGGTGAAGCAGAAACATTAGTACTAGATTGTCCAATTTATAAAAAAGAAATAATAATAGACAAATCTGAAAAAATAGTAAACTACGATACAGGAATATATATTATACAAGAAGCTCATTTAAAAGAAAAATAATAATTATCTAGTTAAATATTTAATAAATTCTTCTAAATAATCAGTTTCAAGAATAATTTCAATATCATTTAATGGAGATAACTCTTCATCAAGAATATTTAATTCATTATTATATGCTGCTTGTTTATTAATAAAAAAAGATATTATTTCACAATCACTATTTAACTTGTTTAATAATATACTTTCTAATATCTTTTCTTTTTCTTCATTTAATATCCTATCATGTAATAAATCTATACTGTTATCACTAGCTTCTAATATTAACTCATTATCAATTTCTTTTATTATTTGGTTTTCTGGGAGGATGTTTTTTATTGCGTTTTTTATTTTGAGGGGATTTTCTGTAGGATTTATTTTTGTCTTTATTTTTAGGGTTGTGTTTTTTTCTTGGTTTATGGGTTGTTTTTTGAATTTCACTTTTAATCATCTTTTTTGCTGTTTGTTTAAATTTAACTATTGATCCTTCATTTATTAGAAGATAATCAGATGTAGCTATTACATTTCCTATTCCAAAGTTTAATTCTCTTTCATCTCTTCTTTTAAAAGAATTAAAATCAGAATAATCATCATTTCTTTGTCTTTTTTTCAATCTTTTAAATCTTGAATTTGGGCTAGAATGTATTGCTATTAATTTAAATTCTTTAAAATTTTTTTTAAATATTTCAACTTCAAAAGGACTTCTTATTCCTTCTATTAAAAATATATCATGTTTCTTCTTTTTTAATACAGGTTGTGTTTTCTTTTTAGGTAATGTGTATATTTTACGATTATTTTTTATTGGTTTTTTTTTATATTGTTGCCTTATCTTTTCAACACATCTTTTTGCAACAACATATTTTCCTTCGCTTCGACGTAATTCAACTGCTATTTTTCCAGTATCTTTTCCTGTTTTTTGTGCTTCTTCTCGTATAATATTACCCATACTAATAACAGTCATACCTTCATTTTTTGCTATTCTTGCTATTACTCCTTTTCCTGATCCTGGTAATCCTGCTATTCCATATACTTTCACTATTTTGCCTCTAAATATTTTTCTTTATGAGATTTGTAGATTTTTTAAGATTTTCTTTATTGTTATAAGATTTTATTTCTTGAATTAATTTCTTTTTAGGTTCATCTTTTAATCTTTTTATTTCTTTTGTTAATAAGGGTACACATCGTACAATGTTATCAACTATAGTTACTGTTGATGTAATTGCGGTTCTTGATAATGGATTTAAATCAACACTTATTGTTTTTTTACCATTTTGAACTAATTTTTCTGCTCTATCACCATCTTCTAAAGGTATAAATATTAAATCTGCTTTATTTATTCCATCAATACTAACAGGTGATCTTGGTCCATTTAAATCAGGCGTATCTATAAATTCATCTTCATTTGTTCCTAAAAGATTAGTAACATTAAGATCAGTATATAATTTTTTTATATTATCTACTCGTTCTTGTGTTCTATAATATAAATTTATTTCTATTGGTATATTTAATGTATTAGATAATTCCACTATTTCTTTTGATACAAGTGCTGTTGTATTACCATTAACACTAATTACTGGATTAGATGATACTAAAAATAAGCAAGCAGCTATATGAATTGCAATATGTGCCATATCTGTTGTTTTTTCACCTAATAAATAATCAAATGATTCACCACGTCCATGAGCTATCATACCTGATGTGGTTAATATTTTATTATTATAAGCTTGTACTATTTTATCCCTATATTGTAATGATTTATATCGTGGATGGTCTTTATTTATCATATATATTAAAATTAGCTTTTTTTAATATTTAAATTAAATCATTTAATTAATATCTAGTTGGATATTAAATATGGTATAATAATCATTTATATTTTAAAATTATGTATTTAATTAGTTAAATAGTTTATTTAAGATCTTATAAAGTTTAATTTAAAAAAAGAAGAATATTTAAATAGTATTAGAGTTATACATTTAATTTGAAGTTTAATTAATACTAACAATTCATAACATAAAAGATGTTTTATGGATTATAAATAATTAAACTTCAACTATAAACAATTATGGAGAAAAAATTGAGGGATTTAAAAATTCCTACAAAAAACAAGACTACAAAAAACTTAGTAAAAAAATAAACTATGAAAACTTCAAAAAAACCATTGAAAAAACATACTAATTTAATATATTCTAAAAATACAAAAAAAATCAATGAAAAGTCAATCAAATATAAAACATTCAGGAAACTATGAAAACAAATAATCTCTCAAAAAAAATAAAATGAAGGTGAAAAATATGGTAAATACAATAAAATATAAAGTAAATGAAAAAATAATGGGATTATATCCTGAATGGAATTATATTGAGACTATTTATATTGAAAAACTGGAAAATTTAGAAATAATAAAAGAAGTACTAGACAATGAAAAAATGATAATAACTCCAAAGCCTGACACAACAAAATATTATCTTATAACAACATGTAGCAAAGAACCATATTTTAAAAAAGAAGAAATTGAATATCCAATGCCTGTTGATATGGTAATAACCATAACAGAAAAAAACCAAATCCAAGATAACAAACCTTTATCTAATGAAATTGTCAATGAACATACAATTTATATGAATATTATTCATGACTCACAAAACATAAAAAACAATATGGTCTTTTTTAATGATCGAAAATTAGAAACAGAGATAATGATTACAACCGAAGAAGTAGTAACAAAATATTATAAAAACAATAAAGAAATTATATCAAGAAAAAATCTTGCTATAATATAAAAAGAAAAAATAAATATTAAGATAATGATAGATAATATTCAATGTCAATAAAAAACTATGAGTTTAATTATTTATCATCAATTAGTATAGGTATCTTTGTAAGTAGTATAATCCTATTCATGTCAAGAATAGTTGGAATGCCCATTACAGGAATAATTACAAGTATCTTATTAGCTCCATTAATAGCAGCATTTATTTATAATCCTTCATTAAAAGAAGAAGTAAAACATCGAAGTATGAGAGGAATAGGATCAAGTTTTATATTTAGTACACTATTAGGTATAATATTTGTAGTATACTACATACCTAAAGTTAATAATTTATTAGGTTCTACAGATTTAAGTTTAACCTTTGCAATATTATTAATTGCTTTAATAGCAACAATAGGTGGAATATTACTTGGAGCAATTGGTGGAAGTATAGGTGCAACACTAAGAGATATAGTTACTCTACTTCAAAACCATTAAAAATAATAAAACAAATCAAATTTAAAAATCCTTTCTTTTTTTTTATTTTTTTAAACTAAACAATAAAATTTTCATTTCTTTTTTTCATATACTAATATACTATTTAAAACTTGAAAAATTCTCAAGAATTTATTTTATATTTAAATATTAAAACATTATAAATATTGAAAATAGAAAAAGAATTATTTAATTCTTTTTTAAGTAAATAATTTAAAGTTAATTGGATGTGTCATAAAAATGTCATATATAAACAGAAAATTAATGCTTTTTTTTATATTATTAATATTTTCAAGCATTACATTAGTATCTGCAACTAATAATTTAGATAGTGATAATGGATGTATAGATGATATTAACTTAAAATCTATGGATGATAATCTAAAAAATACTGGAAATGTATTGGAAGATAATATAAAAATGGAATCTAAAACTATTGAAGATACAAATAGTAATAATTATTATTATTTTAATGCAAGTGTATCTTCCGATAATGGTAATGGGACTCAATCAAATCCGTGGAAAACTATTAATAATAATAGAATAAATAGTATAGCAAATAATAGTCATGTTTACATAACTAATGGTCAATATAAT
>JAUNXU010000092.1 GCA_030539615.1 Methanobacteriaceae archaeon
AAATAAAAAAAATACAATAATCATAAAATAATAAAAAAAAGTAAGAGTGATCTGAATGAAAATAGATAATGTTCTATCAAAAGTTCTAGGAAATGATAAAGTAGAATATCATAAAATAAAAGTAGATAAAAAAGTAATAAATGAAATAATAAAAATAGCAAGAAATGCTGATCCAAATGAGTATATGGCTTTATTATCTGGAAAAATTGAAGATGAAATTTTAAAAATTACTGGATTAATATTTTTACCATTTGAAGCATCAAGTACTAGTGCTGTAATGCAAGTCTTTATGATACCAATAACTTCTGATGCTATTGGATCAATACATAGTCATCCCGGACCAAGTGCACAAGCTTCTAATGCTGATTTAACATTCTTTTCAAAAAATGGATTGTTTCATATGATTATCTGTCAACCATATAATGAATTTACAATAAGAGCATATGATACTTTTGGAAAACCTGTGGAATTTGAAATATGTGATTTAACAGATGATATTAATATTAAAGAATTAGATATTAATGAAGAAGAATTCTATGATCCTGATTTAAAAAAAGAATTGGAAGAATTAGAACAAGAAGAAGCTATTAAAGAAATGGAAGATATAAATGAAGAAGAAATAGCTCCTATAACACAACCACCAATCCAAAATTCAAATGAACAAAAAACATTTACAATTAATTTAAATCCAAATGATCCTTATATACCACCACAAATCAATCCATTAATTCCTAATCAAAAAATAGCTACAGTAAAAATGGAAATTCCTGAAGAAAATCAAGTAATTGAAAGACAAATAGTATTACCGCCTGAATTCAAAGATGGTGATGAATTAATAATCAATATAATAACCGATGAAAATCCAATTAATATAAATGAGAATAAACCACCTCTTAATAATACACAACAAAATGAACCTATAACCGTTCCACCAACAAAAACAATGAAAAATGATTTAAACGAATTAAATAATAAAACTAAAGAAGAAATTGAGAAAGATATTCAGGAACTAGAAGAAAAAATAAAACAAGCAAAAGAAGATAATAAAAGATTAAAAGAAAATCGTTAATTTTTTTAATTTTATTATTTTTTTTTAAAAAAATATAACCTCCCCCTTTTTAAAACAATTCTTAATTTAGATATAATAAAAGCTTTTTTTTAAATGCTAATTGTCTAATAAAAATGTTATTTTTTTAATTGATAAATAATGAATTTTCCCAGTCTTTTTATTAACAATTTAATGTTTCATCACACATTCAATCTTTTAAAAAAAAAGATTATTTTTATTAAAAAGATCATATATAATAAATATGAAATACCAAACTTTAGGAAAAACTGGTTTAAAAGTTTCAATTCTTGGTTTTGGAGCTATGAGACTCCCATTAATTGATAATAATCCAGAACATATTGATATTGTCAAAACAGAATTAATGATAGATTATGCTATTAAAGAAGGTGTTAATTTATTTGATACTGCATGGATTTACCATACAACTGACAGAACAAAACCAGGAGCTAGTGAATCAGTACTGGGAAATATATTAAATCAAGGATATCGTGAAAAAATAAATTTATCTACTAAAATTCCATCATGGGAAATTAATTCTTGGGAATATTTTGATAATGTTTTAAATAAACAGTTAGATCGGTTAAAAACAGATAGTATTGATTTATATTTAATTCATTCAATTAAAGATTCATTCTATGAAGAAATCAAATCTAATGGTTTATATGAATTTATTGATAAAATATTATCTGATGGTCGCATAAAACATGTTGGTTTTTCAACACATGGTTCTTATAATTTTCTTAAAGAAATTTTAGATGATTATGATAAGTGGGAATTTGCATTAACTCAACTTAATTATCTTGATGAAAATGATAATACCGGTCTTAAAGGTGTTATGAAACTCAATGAATTAAATTTAGGTACTATTATTATGGAACCCTTACGTGGGGGTAAACTTGCTTCTAATTTACCAAAAGAAGTTCAAAATATTTTTAATAATTCACCTAGAAATTATAATCCTGTAGAATGGGGTTTAAATTATTTATGGGATAAAAAAGAAATTAATTGTGTTTTAAGTGGTATGTCTTCAATTGATCAAGTAAAAGAAAATATTAAAATAGCTAATAATTCCTATAGTGGTATGCTTAATGATTCTGATAAAAATATTCTTAAAGAAGTTAAAGAATGTTATGATAAATTAAATAATATTCCATGTACAGAATGTTTTTATTGTATGCCTTGTCCTTCAGGTGTTAATATTCCTAAATGTTTTAGAGAGTATAATATGGATATGATCGGTGATAGTTCAATTATTTCTAGACAATATGATTTTCATTTAAATTTTGATCGTCAAGCACATAATTGTACTAATTGTGGTTATTGTAATGGAATTTGTCCACAAAATATTAATATTCCAAGAAATTTAAAAGTTGTTGAAAAGCATTTTCATAGAAAATAAATTATAAAAGGATGTGACTTATTTGAAATCAAATATAAAACAAGAACAAATAGTTGCACTATCTAACTTACTTAGAAATAAAGGAATGAATGTAAGTATAAGAAGTACACAAACAGCATTTAAAGTAACAAACATGTTATCATCAAATAGTATTAACTTACTTCAAAATTCTTTAGAATCAGTATATGTAAAAGAATATAATGATAATAAAAAATTTAAAGAGTCATTTCAAGAAATATTTAATAATAAAAAAAATAATGAAAAAATTGAAAAAATAGAAGAAACAGAAAATATTGAAAACAATATAAGTCAATCTTCACCTATGAATTTAGCACAATTACAAAAACAAAATTTAATACCTCAGTTAAAAAAGAAACGAATTGAAGATCAAAAGATACTTACACATAACATAAATGATAGAGATTTCTTTGATCAAGAAATATTCGAATTATGTCACAAACTTGGAGTAAAAATAGCAAACCAAAGATCAAAAAGAAAAAAACAATCTAAAAAACATGATTTAAACATGTCTAAAACTATACGGGCAAATATGAAACATGGTGGAAAATTAATAAACCTTATTAAAGCTAAGCCTCCTAAAAAAAAGAATAATCATATTTTTTTAAATGATGTTAGTGGTTCTTGTGAATGGATAAGTAGTTGGTTTTTTGCAATATTATATGCTTCACAACAATCATTTAATAAAATTAAAGCTTATGATTTTGATAATAAAATTGTTGATGTAACATCTGTTTTAAAAGCAGACACATATTATGAATCTTTTGAAAAAGTAAGGGATCTTAGAATGAAAAATAGGATGTTTAATGGACAATCTGATATGTATAACTCTTTTAAAGAGTTTTATAAAGTAGCTCCTCTTACTCATAGAAGTTATGTTATATTACTTAGTGATTGTCGTGAATGGAATGGTAAACAAGAAAATGGGGAACTTGCAAGTGCAGCTATGATTCGAAAAATATCTCGTAAATCTAAAAAGGTTCTTATATTAAATCCTGAAAATCAATGCAGATGGTATAATGAAACAAGTTGTGTTAAAGATTATCAAAAAGCTGGAGCAGAAGTTTATGAAATTGGTAATCTAGAACATTTAGCTAATTTAATAACAAAATTATAAATGAAATCTTTAAATATAATACAATGAATACTAAAGTTAATAAATTATAAAAAAAGGAATGATAATAATGAGTGATATTTTTGAATATGATGAAGATACTGATAGATTTTACATTTCTAAAAAAGATTATGATTACTCTTATTCAATAGAAAGTAATAATTTACTATTAGATATGGATTCAGATAATAATATAATTGGAATTGAATTAATAGATGCATCCAAATTATTAGATATTAAACAAGAATACTTAGTTTCTCCAAAAATAACTGCTGAATTAATTATGAAAAAAAATATAATAACAATAAATATAAAATTTTCTGTTAATTCTGAAGCTAATTGTAAAACATTACATTATAACAAAGAGATAATAGATAAAGAATCATTTAAACAATTTAAGAAAAAAATATAATAAATAATAATTATTTATAAAATACATTGATTTTATTATGAGGTATTGTTTTATTAAAAAGAATTCTAGGATAACCTATTACAAATACAGAATACATGTGTTTTTTATTATCAATTTCTGGAAAAAACATCATTAATTTATCATGATCAATCTTATCTGCTTCCATAATAAACAATGAATAAAAACCTCCAAGACCCATAGTATAAGCCAATAATTCTATCCTTGTAGCAGCAATTAATGCATCTGAATAATCTTCAGAAAATATTAATATTAATTGTTGACCTTCCCATAATAAAGGATGATGTTTAAATTTAGTTTTATTTTTTAAATATTCACCTAATTGTTTTACACGAGAAAATTTATTAGATGTTACTTTTATTATATCATAAATAAATGATATAAATTTATCAATATCTTTATCAAGAACAATTATTTCAACATCCTGTAAATTTTGTCTTGAAGGACTATAATATGCTGCTTCAAATAATTTATTAAATGTATATTTATCAATTTTTTTATCTTTAAACCATCTACAACTTCTTCTTTGTTTTAAAAATTGAAGCATATCATCATATGAAACAGGAAGTTCTTTAGAACCATATTTTTGAATCTTACTTTTTTGATTTGTATACCTATTTAAAGTTATAGCATCAACAGGACATATTGCCATACAATGCCCACATTCAAAACAATTACCATGAATTTCTTCTGCTTTATTAATAACTCGAATATTATCATGTATACATACTTCAACACATAATTTACATGCAATACATTTTTTTTCATCAATAAATAATTTCATAAAAAGAATAAAACCCCTTTTTTTTTATTAAAGAATAAGTATTGTATAATATTAAATAATATATATAATTTTCCATATTTTTAAGAGATAATAACTTAAAAAAAAATAAAAATAAGTAAATTTGGGGGAATTTTATCAAAGTTTTTTAATGGGGCTTTCAGTTACCATGTAAAAAGATGATACTTGTTTCCTATCAATAACTGACAGGAAACACCCCCCATTACACTCCAAAAAAATTTTGATCCATGATAGAAAAATTTTTAAGGTTTTAATATTAATGATCATCTTTCGATTAAAGTGTCTGATTTTTTAATTAATGCCAAAAAACACTAATAGTGCATCAAAGCACTACTTATTGTATAACACATACTACATATATAAATTATCCTATTTTTAATAAAAATTAACTTAATAAAAATAAATGTTACTGAATAAAATAAAAATAGTTAGAATATTTTCCTAAAAAATATAAGTATCCAACAATTTAAGTTTATATAAAAAAAGGAAAAGAAAGTAGAATAGAGGATATTGAAGGTTTTCTCTCTTTTTTTTAGGTTATTGTTAGTGTACTGTTTGTTCTTGTTTCTTGGTTGTTTTTT
>JAUNXU010000093.1 GCA_030539615.1 Methanobacteriaceae archaeon
ATAATTAAAAAAAAATTAGATCATATTAGTACTCATCAGTACTCCTTGAGCAATTAAAGCAGAACATATATAAGTACCAAAAATTACGAATAATGTAACAATAACACCTCTTAAACCAATTCGCTTAAATTCACCCCAATTATTACCCATAGCAATACCACCATAAGCTAATAAAATAGTAGTGATGGATAATAACTCGACTTTTGATGTATAATATATAATGGTCGGTGAAGTAGGTGCCCATGGAACTGATAAAATTAAACCTAAAATACTAATATAAATAATTGATGGGATATGATATGGAATAACTTTTTCAAGAATTAAACCAGCTAAACTTATTCCACATAGTATTAATAATCCTATAAATGAATCGTTTAATGGATGATTATAACCTACAATATTACCAATAGTTGTAATAATGGAAAATATAATTAAAATCATACACCAATTAGTAAATAATTCAAAAGTCAATGGTTTTTTTTCTTCTTCCATATTTAATCATTACCTCTTTTAAGTAAACGTTCATCAATTAATGGTTCTAATATACTATATATTTTTTCAGATAATGGTAATGCAATAAAAATATAAACATATATTCCAGAACACATACTGATTAAATTACTAATTCCTGCAAATGCTTGTATTTGACTACTTAATGTGGGATACAAACTTACAAGTGATGAAATAGCAGCTGCATTCATACTAGCACTTCCAATACCACTAGCCATAGCATATGCATAAGGATGTAATGGTATAATTGCAGCGAGGATACTTACCATAAAACTAATAAATATAGCTCCAATAATTGTTCCAATTAAAAATACAATTAGGACACCCCTAGTTTCTTCTGATGCAAAACCATATTTTTTAATAATAACTGGTAGTTGTGGTTCTCGACAAATAGAACTAGTCATACCAATACTTTCTCGCTTAAATCCTAAAAATAAAGCAATAGGCATAGCTACAAAAATTGTACCTAAATTACCAAGTTCTTGTAATAAAAGAGCAGGACCTGCACTAAAAATAATTGATATTGATTGTCCACTAGAAATAGCTAATTTTGCAAGTAAAGGTCCAGTTAATAAAAGCATAATTTCTTCAGAATATTTAGATTGAATTTTACCAATCCATTTTATAGGTTTGGAAAGATACAATGCTAAAGCCATAATTATAGAATATAATAATGGCATTACAACTAAACTTATTGCTTCTGTAATTTGTAAAGTATGTGTTCCAATAAATTCTGCAATAATCACTAAAACAAGTACTGTAAGATGTAATTTATAGTCTTTCCAACCGTTTTCAATATTCTCGGTTGGTTTGATGATTTTTTCAATTTCCCCTTTAGTTTTATCACTCATATTTAATCGTCCATATGATAAATTCTTATGAAAATAATTTATAAACCTAATTTAAAATTAATTCCCTATTATAATCTTCATAGATATTAATTTAATAAATAAAAATATAATAAATACTTAATTAATCTATTACCTCTTATTATTCAGCACTATCTCATTTTGACATGTGAATTTTCATAGAATTCGATATTAATTAAAATTATTTATTATTATAAACTTTTATACCTAAAAATAGTTTATATATCTTAGTCATAAAACTAATAAATCATTTATCTTTTCTTATTTGAATATTATTGCTTAATAAATATAATTGTTTTGGTTTTAAAAATAAATAAAAAAAATATTATTCTATGTAATTAACATTAGAATAATCTTCTACCCATGGTTTTCCAGGGATTTGTTTTTCAGATTCATAACCTAATAATATACCACCTTGAGGTATATGACCTTCAGGAATTTCTAATTTTTCAGAAAGTTCTGGAATACTTTCAAAGGCAGCTAAAGGACTTACAACATAACAACTTCCTAATTCTAATTCAGTTGCAGCTATTGTCATATTTGTAATTGCACAAGCAGTATTAATAGCTCCAAAACCTTCTTTAGGTGCTGATAATAAGATGAGTATTGGTGCTCCATATAATGGTTCATATTCGGGTATGGCTGCTCTTTGTTTCATAAATTCATTATCTGAATTTTTCATACTTTCTAATGTATTATCATTGATTTTTTTTAGAAGCTTTTTATTAGTAATTACTGACATATGGAATTCTCCTGCATTTGGTGCTTTATTTCCATATTTAAGAATTGTTTTTAATTTTTGATCTTCTACTTCTTGACTAGTATATCCTCTAATACTTTTACGTTTTTCTAGTGTTTCTATAGTGTTCATAAGATTATTATTATATTTTTTAATATATACATTTTAATTTTATAGAAAATATTATTTAAAAAAAAGAAAAGAAATAAAGGGGGTTTATTGTATGGTTAAAACAGTATTTGATGTTGTTTTAATGTATACATTATTTGTTTCAGTTGTGACAGTTAATATATGTGTTCCAATTTTATAATTTTTCATAATACTATCTGGAATTGTGTAATCTAATATTCCATTTGTTATTGTTGTGTGTGCTATTGTTTTATCATTGATTTTTATTGCTACTTTAGTTGTTCCTATAATATTTTTATTATTTGCATCTTTAATTGTTCCGGTTACTGTTAAATTCTTCTCATGTTTAATGGTTATTGGTTCTAATGGTATTTGTGTGTTTATTTTTTCTACCATGTATGTTGTGGTAGTTTCAATTTTATTATGTATATTTGATTCTATTTGTATTGCTGTTATGTTGTATGTTTTTGCTACGGTTCCTGGTTGTATGTCATAGTATAATACTGCTAATCCATCTTTTACCATTATTTTTATTGTTTGGTTATTTGCATCTTTTAGTGTTTTATTGTTGATTTTAAATATTACTTGGTCTGTGTTATTGGTTATGGTATTATTTTCATCAATTAATTGTACTACTGCCATTAATGTATCGCCAATTTTTACAACTGGTTGTGTTATTAATTGTATACTACTATCTCTTTTATTAAAGATTGATACTGTGTTATTACTTCCTTTAGTGTATTGTGTATTTCCACTATAAGTAGCTGATAGATTAAATACTCCTGAAAACGGAATAGTGTATGTTAATGTTGCTGTTCCATTTACTACTTTTACTTTAATTGGATTTCCATTATTATCTTTTATGGTTACACCATTTAATTTAAATACTAAGTTTCCACTATTTATGGTATTATTGTATGCATCAGTTAGATGAGCTGTTAATTGTATGGTGTTTCCTATTTTATCAGTAACTGATTCTATTGAAACTATTGATTCTGTTTGTGCTACTGTTACATGTGTTGTTCCAATTATTCTATTGTTATTTATACTAGATGCAATACTCATGTTTGCATATATATTATATTCTCCAGGATTTTTTAATAATATACTTGTTATATTATTATTTGTTGTTTTGATTATTGTGTCATTGTAATATATTGTGTATTGTGTTTTATTTAGTATATCTATATCATAACTTTCTGGATGAGTTAATGTGGATGTTATTGAGATATTAAATGGTGTTACAGTATTAGTTGAAATGTTTGTTGGATTTAATTGTTTTTCATTGAAACTAATTGAACAATTATAATAATTATTATCCTTTAAATTAACAATATTCATCATTTCAAGACTTTGAATCATGTTTAAGTCTATAATATCTCCATTTATTGATTCAACAAAATTGTTATTAAATGTATTATTAATGATATTTAATGTAGTATTCTCAAAAATGGAATTATTGAAATCAATTATTGCACCATTTTTTCCAGCTTTATTATTGTTAAATATATTATTACTTATATTAAAAATACAATCTGACCTATAACCATTTTCATTCTGAGAATATATTCCTCCATATTCTTCTGCAATATTTCCATAAAAAATATTATTATTAATAATAAATGTTGTATAACTATATCCATTATCATCATGGATTATTGATCCATTTACAGCAGAATTATTTATAAAATAATTATTCATTAAATAAGTCTCAGAAGACCGTTCTATAATTGCTCCACCAATTATTGCGGAATTATTTAAGAAAATATTATTTGTAACATTTGCTGATTCGTCTATGAAAAATGCTCCACCTTCTGATGCATGACAATTAGCTATAATATTATTAGTCACTTGTGTTAAAAATCCATCAAAACTATGTGATTTGATTGCTCCACCTTCTAAGTTAGCAGAACAATTAATAATGATATTATTTTTAATAATTGTAATTCCATGATCATCAACTATTGCACCAGCACCCTTTTCACTTTTTGAATTTACTATAATATTATTTGTAATATTATAACATCCATGTAATGTGTATAATGCTCCACCATCTAATTTAGAATAACTGCTATTTATAAAATTATTATTAAAAGTTGCATTACCATTATCATTATAATGAACACCAGCTTGTTCATCAGCACTATTATTTATGAATGTATTATTGGAAATAAATATACGAGTTGTCATGAAATTAAATATTGCACCACCAGTTGTTCCATGTCCATTATAAAATGAATTACCAGAAACATTTAATATACTTCCAGTTTGTGTTAAATATATTATACCACCCCATTTTTTTGAGGTACTGTTATTAAATTCATTACCATATAAAATATTACCTACACCAGTAGTATATATTGTTCCACCATATGACCCAGAAGCACTATTTATAAAACGATTGTTATTTGTGATATTTAAAAGACCAGTTAAATGTTCAATAGTTCCACCAGAACCATTAGCTGTATTATTTTCAAATAGATTACTATTATTTATTATGATGCTATTTATACTAAATATTGCCCCTCCACTATTTACAGCATGATTATTACTTAAAATACAATTATCTGAAATAGTTAAAGTACCATTTGAGTATATTGCTCCACCATTTTCTGATGCAATATTATTATTAAATTTAGAATTAACAATATTAACTGTCCCATTAGATGAAATTGCTCCACCATTTGTTCCATTAGTATTTTGTATTGTTACATTGTTAATGTTTAATGTATAATTTGTATTTACTATTATGAAAGTAGTGTTTTTGTTTCCATCAAGAATTGCATTATTTCCATTTAATATAAGTGTATTGATATTACCTGATGTGTTTCCCCAAATTATTGTTTCAGTTATTGTATCATTAAATGTTGAATCAAAATTTATTGTATAAGATTTATTAGTATTGTTGCTTGTTTTAGCAGTGTTTACTTCTGTTATTAACTCAGAATAGTTATGTACACTATTTCCTGCAGATTTACTTGTTATTTGATTTATATTATTTTTCACAGTATTTTTAGCAGAATTTTGATTTGTATCAATTTTTAGATCATTTACTTTTTTTACAGTATCTTTTGTTTCAAGTGTATTTATATCTGTTGGATCAGTGTTAACTGATTGGATATTAATTGTATCATTTGTAACATTATCATTTGTAGCA
>JAUNXU010000094.1 GCA_030539615.1 Methanobacteriaceae archaeon
TTGATTTTAAATTTTTGATTTGATTTTAAATTTAAAAAATCATGGATTTTTTCTTATGTTAATTATTATTTTTATTTTTTAAATTGAAGTTTTTAAAAATAAATATGAAATTTAGATTTTAAAAATAAAAGTTGTATTCAAAAATTAAAATTGATTTAAATGCTTATTTTTTACTAATTACTTAAATTTTAAACTAATTTTTAAGAAAAACTTTATATACTATCTTAATAATAGTATTAAATAGAAATTAATTAAGTATAGCTTAAAAAAAGGTTATTAATTAGTTGTTTAAAATTAAGTTATATTTAATTAATGACTTAAAAAATGGTGATAAAAATGAATATAAAAGAAAATTTAATTAATACATTAACTAATAAAGAAAATGAAATGACTCCTGTTACAGCTTTTCCTGCTGTTTGTATGTTAGAATTAATGGATAAAGAAGGATTATCTTTTCCTATAGGACACACTGATCCTGAACAAATGGCTAAAATAGCAGCTTCAAGTTATGAATATGCAGGATTAGAAGGAATGACATTACCTTTTGATTTAGGTTTTGAAGCAGAAGCTATGGGATGTACAGTTGATATTAATCACAATGATAATTCCTCTTCAATTACACATGCCCCATTTGAAGAAATATCTGATGTTGAAATGCCTGATGATTATACATCAAATGGTCGTTTCCCAACATTAATCAAAGCAACAGAAATATTACACGAAGAATATGATGATAAAAATGTGCCAATAATTGGTGCATTAAGTGGACCTATGACAGTTCTAGGTCAATGTTTAGGTATTGAAGGTATTCTTAAAAAATTAAGTTCAGAATATTATGATATAGAAGATGCAATTGATTCAATTACAGAAGGACTTATTCAACAAGTAGAATTATATAATGAATTAGATATGAATGCAATAGTATTATATGAACCAAATGGAACACCTGAATTAGTAGATCCTCATACTTTTGATCAATTATTAAAACCATTCCATGAAGATATAACTGATGCAACAGATATACCAATAGTTTTACATATATGTGGTGATACATCAAAACAATTAGAAAACATGATGACTTGCGGATATCAAGGAATTAGTATAGCTAATGATGTAAATATAACCCATGCTAAAGAAGTTCGTTCAGAAATAGGAGCCGAAGAAGTTAATATCTGTGGAAACATATCTACTGATGATACTTTATTTATGAAACCCGTAGAAACTGTTGTAGAACAAACACAAGAATGTTTAGAAAAAGGTGTAGATATTTTATGTCCTAGTTGTATGATTGCACCAGCTTCACCATTAATAAATGTTAAAGCATTTGTAGAAACAAGAAATAAATTTTTTGAATAAATAAAATGAGATTTCACCACTTTTTTTCTTTTTTAAAAAAAATAATAATAAATAAACTGTTTTTTTATCTGAAAATATTTTCCTAAGTATACTTATGATTTTTTATAAATTCATTAATTTTCCTAAGTATACTTATTATTTTCTTTCATATACAAATTTTGGTACAGCATCATCAAATGGATCAAATATTTCAATATTTTTTATTAAAGTTGATTTCATACTTACTTTTGAATGTAATGTTGAAGGAAGACGTAATATACGTTTTAAATCAATTGAAACTTTTGTATCTGTAATTCCCATATTTATTCGTGCAATAGCATTAATAACTTTATTATATCTTATGGGACCAATTTTTTGTCTAAATAAACCCCATTGGTTTTCATTTAATACTTGTCTATTTTTTATTACATCATTTAATAGTTTTTGATTAACATTTTCAAGTTCAGAATTTTTTGTTAAATGGTTGATAGTATATTTTACAGATTCTGTAAAACGTCGTGGATAACCTATATCTACACTAAAATGTTGTAATTTATCATATCCTTTATCATTTTTTAAATCAGGAACATTTGCTCCTGTTACATATTGAACAATTTGTCCTCTCATATTACTATCCATTGAAGTAGCACTTTCATCTAATATTCGAATATGATATCCTCTACCAGAATAAACATAATGTATATCTTTTAATCCAAAATCTTCTTTTAGAATATCATCAATGTTTAAAACTATTTCTTTTGCTTGGTTAAGACATGTTTCACAAATATTTCCTTCAGCACAATCACATGTTCTTATAGGAATATCTTTTGCATCTACATCAAATACTAATTCTGATTTAATCCAACCCCCTCTTTTTTCAGGTTTTTTATAAAATGCTACTGAAGAATAAGCTGCAAATGGATGTTTAGTTTTTAAAAATCTTTTTAATCGTTGTTTATCAATGAATGTTTTGTATCTATCGTTAGGTCCTTGTCCATAATGATCAAATCCAAATTCTCTTGAGGTTATACTATCAATTATAAAGTTTGGTACATTTTTAATATCCCATTCCTCTTCATAGTATAATTTTCGTTCATATGATGTTGCTGGTTTTAATTTCATTGTTTTTGACCTTCTTTGTTACGTTTTCTTTGTAATAATTTTCTTTTTCGATTATAATATGTTAGAGGATTCCCTATTTTTTGACAGTCTTTGTTTTTTATACATAATGAAGGCATATGTAATTGTATTTTTTCACAACTCATTGGTGTATACCATTGTGTTTCTCCTTCTTTTTCAAGTGATAATTCTGTATTCATTCCAAAACCTAATTTAGAGTTTATATTTATTTTTTCTTGTGGTTGATCTTTGAATAATGGAGGTTTACATGAATTTGCTGCTTCATATATTCTTGGTATTACTTCTTCATTTGTTATATTTAGTTTAGGATCAACATCAGATATTTTTATTTTTTGATCTATTTGAAATATTCCAGGATATAATCTAGCATATGATATAAATGGTGTTAGAAAGAGGACTATTGCATCATTTCGTCCTCCACTTTTTATTCCTTCAATACATTTTCTTGCACATGGAGGAAATGCTTCAAGGTCGTATGGTATTGGTTTATTGTCTTGTAATGAATATCCACCTTTTAAATTACCAGAATATTGTTCTTGTCTTGCTTTATCTAAAGATTTTTCAAGTTCATCTGCTATTGTTAAAATTATTGGATCAACTTCAACCATTTTTGATGCTTTTTCATTTACTACTTCCATATATTTTTGAGTATTTTCTTGTACTAATGATATTATTAATTGTTTTTTAAAATTAAATCCTATAAATACAGAATATACAGAATATGCATTTCTATTTTTTAATTTATCTCCATATACTTCTATAAAGTCTTCATAATCAATTATAACTTTTCCTTTATCTAATATTAATTCATTTAATTTAATATTTTTATTTAATAAATTTTGAATATCATCCCAATAAAGATTTTTAGTATCTATCATTTCATTTAAGGTATTTTGAAGATATTGATTATAATAATCATTAGGTTGTGATTCTAGAATATTTAAACGTCTTTCAATAATTTCTTTTTCTGAATCTAAAAGATTTTTTGCAACTTGTGAATTTGAACCATAGCTTATAGCTATTGCTTGCATTAAAATATAGAATGATACTATATCATATTCATTAATTTCTAAATTAAACAAGTATTGATACTGTTCATTCTTATATTCTTTTATATTTTTAAGAACATGATAATTAAATCGTTGAATTGCTAGATCTTTATATGTATGAGCTATGTACTGATCATCTTGTAATTGATTAGGTGTATGTATTATTGTATCTATTAATTCATTATTTTCTTTATCAATAGATTCTATTGATCCTTTTTCTGTTATGATTTTTTTTGCTTCTTGTGAGAAGGGATTTATAAATGATGTTTTTATCATAGTATTATTATGTTATGTTTCTTTTTTAGTAAATATTTTAATATTATAATTGATTATTAGATTTTATTATTTCTGTTATTTTTACATGCTTATTTAAGAATCTATTTTTACTTTTCTCATTTGAAAGATGTATTGCATTTGTAGGACATAAATGGATACAAGCTAAACATGATATACATTTATGCATATATTCTATTTTATTTTCTGTTAATGAAATATTTCCAACAGGACATACTTTAATACATCTTTGACAGTTATTACATTGATTATTTATCATAAATTTTTTATTATTATTGGAAAATGAATGTCTAAAATATATTGATACTAGTTTAGATAATGGTTTTTTTATGATGTTTTTACTTATTTTGTATTCTTTTTTATTATGAATATCTTTTTTTATTTTTTCAATTATTAAATCTATTTTTTCATTGGATTTTTTTTCTTTTTCCATTTCCATTTCAAATAGAGGTAAGTAATTATCTACCATTAAAACTTCTTCAATATAGTGTACTTTAATATTTTTATTATTTAATAGCTCTTCTGCAAGTATTGGAGCATATAAACTTGAATTTCCATAGGTTACTATTATAAAAGTATAATTAGATTTTAATTCTACTTTTTTCAAATAATTTTCAATAAAAAGAGGCATATCACAACCATAAACAGGAAATATTATTCCAATAACATCATCTTCAATTGTATATACATTTTCTTTTATTAATTGAGGTATTGAAAGTAATGTTCCACCTATTTTTTTAGCTACATATAATGAATTTCCTGTTGAAGTAAAATAAAGAATTTTCATTTTTTATCATATCCTTTGATCATATTAGTTAAATAAAATTTATTTATTATTAATATATTAAATTATCTATGGTTTATATGAAAAATAAAATTTTTAAGAGATAAAATAAATTTCATATAAAATTAAAATTATTTAATTTCTAATTTTAATCCAGTATATTTTAATTAAGTATAATAAATAATTATTTTTTTCTAATTTTTATTAATTAAAAATAAATATTATTATACAATCATTGATTATAATTTTGGGCTTTATGAGGCAACTGTTTTATTAAGTTAATATATGAATTAGTGGAAAAATAGTTTCAATTTTTTAGAAGATATTTTTTCTGATATTTATGTAAACAATATGCTTTTAAAGGCCAAAAAGATCCATTTTCAAACAATTCATATATCCTGTAATTTAAGTGAAATATCAGAAGAATAATCTTTTTTTTATTCACCAACTTTTTTTCCACTCATATTTTTATTAAGTTTAAAGGGAGGGAAAATTAAAATGAATCAAAAAATAAATAGTTTATTCTTATTTTTAGTTATTTTATCTGTTTTTTGCATTTTAAATAGTGTAACAGCTGATAATTTAACTGAAAATACAATAAATAATGATAATATTGTAAAAATTAATACAAATAATGAAAGTATACTTCAAGAAAATTCTAATAACAATATTAAAAAAGA
>JAUNXU010000095.1 GCA_030539615.1 Methanobacteriaceae archaeon
CTATACCATCTGTATATCCTGTTTCATTATTATCACGAGTAAAGTTTCCTTCTAATTTAAGTATACTATTATTTAATGTACTGTTTATTAGGTCTTCTAAGTGTGTGAAACTATCTGGATTATATAACTTGTATTTTAAGTTTTCATTGTCTATATTTGCTTTTAATATTCCTGTATTACCTGTGTATTTTGTTGTAGCATTTCCTGTGAAATTAGTACTATTCAGATTAAAAGTTCCATTATTTATTTCTGTACTAAACTGTACAGTTCTTAAAGGTAAATCTACTTGTATCTTTGTACCATTTAAATAACTACAAACAAACATATCAACACTTACCCTATCATACTTTGAACTATTAATAAAATCCATCACCACATAACTACCAGGAGTACCAATACCACTTAATAAATTACCCCAACTAGAAGTAGGATCATTAATACCCCACCAATTACCATCCAAGACAACACCACCATACAATTTATACACAGCACTACCACTACCCGCTGTATTATTTAAGAACACAGAACCAACAACACACAACACACCATTACCTGTATTGTATATTGCACCACCATCACCACCACTACCTCGTCCTGTTGCGTTGTTGTGTGTTAGTATGCTGTTTGTTATATTTATTGTTCCACCAGTGTTGTATATTGCACCACCCAAACTATTTGCGGTGTTGTTTGTTAATGTACAGTTATTTATTGTTAGTGTTCCACCATTATTGTATATTGCACCACAATCAGTATTCGTTGTTGTTCCTTTTGTGAGTGTCATGTTGTTTAAAGTTAAATTACCATCTGTGTTTATTTGGAATATTCTTCCGTTGTTCATCCCATCAATTGTAAATCCATCACCATTTATTGTAATAGTCCTATTAATAGTGATACCCGTGAGGTATTCCTCACCGTTTCTTGTATAGTTTCCTGTTAAGTTTAATGTTTCACCCCTATTTGTATCATTTATAGCTTTTTCTAGTTCTTCGAAGTTTCCTGTTCCTGTTGTTTTGGTGTTGGTGTTTATTGTGTTGGTTGTTGTTTTGATTGTGTTGTTTGTTTCTTCTTGTTTTTGTTTATTATTTATATTATTATATTTGTTTGTGTTTTTTTGTGTTATATTATCAGTTGATGTATCTTTTTTTAAAGCATTATCATTAGTTACATCATAAGAAGGGTTTATTGCACTTATATCAGATACAGTATTTTGTGTTTCAAGATTTGCACTTAAATCACCCATACTTCCATTATCTGTTGCAAATACAGTATTTACCCCCATCCCACAGATTATAATAACAAAAAAGACAATATTCTTATTTTATTATTAAACATTTTAAATCATCTCTTATTTCTAATTTAATATATCATAAAAAAAGAACCACAATATTTTCAATTTAAATACAATCCCCATTTACAAGACCATACCAATAAATAATAAATTAATAACCCAACATATTTTTTTTGTAAATAAGTAGCTCTTTTTTAAAATTCAATTTATTCAAATCAACAATTTGAATTAATAGTTAATATGTTACCAAGTACTAATAAACATATTATTTAATAAAAACTACACAAACATAATAAAAATTCCAATTATTTTATTAAGTATTATACAATATATATTTTTTTATCCAAATTAACATATTATTATAATAAAATATTATATTTTTATTAAATTTTCAAATAGACCATATATTTATATTTTATTGTAGTGTTTCTATTTTGGTGATTTTTGTTTTTATATTTCATTTGTATATTGTTACATTTTTAGTTTTATATCATATAATGGGATTATATTGTTAGATAATTATTTTTACTGATTCTTATATTTTCATGAAATTTTATCTTTTTATTTTAAAAAAACCCTTTTATTAGTATACATTATTCTAAGTTTGATTAAATGTTTTTATCTTTCTTTCATTTATTTTGTGAATTGATAATTTGTAATGTTATTTTAAATTTATAATATTTTTTTAGTATTTTAATAATAAGTTACTTATTACCTATTATTTTAGTAGTTTTAATAGAGGATTATTTATTGATTAAATAATAAAATTAAGAATTTGTTATCTTAAAAAAAGTTTTAAAGATGGTAGATTTAGAAAATTTGTTATGTTTATTGATTTAGATTAGTTGTACTTTTCCTATATTTATTTAACTTATAATTTTATTAAATATTAAGTAGAGGAAAGTTTGAAGTTTTTTTTTAGTTTTCCTAGATTTTTTTTAATTATTATGGAGGTTTTATATATTTTAAAAGAAAATAAGTTATTATTAACTTTTTTCATAGTATTGTTTATAGCATCAAGTATTAGTGTTGTTTCTGCTACTAATAGTACTGTTGATAGTAATATTTCTACTTGTGATAGTAGTTTAGAGTCTAATAATGTTATTAGTACTGTTGAAAAGGTTGATAATTCAAAACAAGTTATTGTTACGTCTTCTAATGAAAATAATTATTATTTTAATGCTAGTACATCTAATGATAATGGTAATGGTTCTAAGGATAATCCTTGGAAGACTATTAATAATAATCGAATAAGTAGTATATCTAATAATAGTCAGGTTTATATTTCAAATGGAAAATATAATATTAGTGAAAATATTAATTTTACTAGTAACATGAATATTATTGGTGAAAATAAGTCTAGTACTGTATTTTATGGTTTGAATGAGTCTTCATTATTTATTAGTAATAATAGTGTTGTTAATTTTTCAAATATATGTTTTACAGAAGAGTCTGGTATTAGTTATGAAAATTCTACTAGTTTTATTATTAATAATGGTTATTTATTATTAAATAATACTTTGTTTGAAAATAATCGTGCAGTTATTGGTGGTGCTATTACTAATCATGCTTTTTTAGTTATTGATAATTCTGGATTTTTTAATAATTCTGGTTTTACTACTAGTGGTGTTATTTTTAATAGTCCTTTAAATAGTAATAGTAGTTATTTGTATATTTATAATAGTATTTTTTCAAGAAATTTTGTTGTGAATAATTCAAATACTGTTTTAAATTATTATGGTGGAAATGTAATTTGTGCTAAGAATACTATGTGTATTATTGATAATTCTATTTTTAGTGATAATAATATTGATCCTAGTTTGAATGAAACACTTGGTGGTGCGTTATTATTTAGAAATAGTATATTAAATATATCTAACAGTGAGTTTATTAATAATTCTGCAAATATTGGTGGATCTATTTATATATTAAATGGTGAAATAAATATTGATTCTTGTATATTTAGAAATTCTTCAGCTTTGTATGGTTGGGGTGGTGCTGTTAGTATGCAAAATTGTAGTTCTACAATTAAAAAAACTGATTTTATTAATTGTAGTTCATTTAATAATGTTGCTGGAGCTTTAATGATTTATCAAAAGGGTACTAAAGGAGTATGTTTGGATAAAATTAATACTGTTGTTATAGAAGATTCTGTATTTATTAATAATAGTGCTAATTATGGTGGAGCAATATGTTCTCTTGGAATAGTAAATACAAGTACAACTGATATTGGTTATTTAGGTGGTGTGGTTCCTTCTGTTGTTAATATTACTGGTTCATTATTCTTAGATAATTTAGCTTCTTTTGATGGTGGAGCAATATACAGTATGTATAGTAATATTACTTCAATAAATAATAATTTTACTTATAATCAAGTAAATAATACTAAAAGTTTAGGTGGAACAATATTTGCTTACAGAGGAAACTTAACAATTAACAAATCAGGAATAATGGATAATAACAATATCTCTTATGCTATATATAATCATGAAAATGATCTAAATATAACAAATTCAATAATTGAAACTAATCATGCAATAGATAACACACCTTATATTAAATTAAACACTACAAGAAGTAAATTCACAATAGAATCAAATTGGTGGACAAACAACAACCCCAACTGGAAACAACAATTAAACGACATTAAATACACACCAAAAACATGGACTATAATGAAATTCACAAATACAACACCATTAAATGAAACTACAATCAATTTAACACTAAGTCTAAACACTTTAAACAATGGTAAACCAATAACAGACTTACCAATAAGATACGCAGTATTTAATGCAACTAATGGAATATTAAAAATCAATGAAACATTTATCCAAGGAGAAATCAACAACACCCATACAGGAAATTATGGTGATATAACAGCTACAATTGATGGATACACTATAAAACTATCAAACAAAGAAATACCAACACTAACATCAAACAACATAACAACAACTCCTGGAAAAACCATCCAAATAACAGCAAACATCAACAATGATACAACAGGTTATGCAATAATAAAAATAAACAACAACACAATCTCACCAAAAATAAGAATAACTAATGGCCAAATAACATACAACTACACAATACCAGGAAATTACCAAATAAAAAACTACACAATAACAATCAAATACTCAGGAGACAAAAAATACCAAAACAACACAATAAACACTATCTTAACTTTAGAAAAAACAAACACAATAATACAAATCAAACCCATAACAACAACACCCAAAACAAACACCCTACTAGAAGCAATAATAACAAACGACCAAGGATATAAAATAACAAGTGGAAATGTAGTATTTAAAATAAACAATAAAACAATCACACCTAAAATACAAGTAACCAATGGAATAGCACAATACAACTACACAACACCAAAACAAGAAAAAACATACAACATAACAGTAGCATACAGTGGAAACAAAAACACAAACCCAAACAGAAACGATTCACAACTAACAATAACAAAAAACACCACTCAAACTAATAATCTATCTTCAATATACACAACAACAAATCCTGTAGTAGTACTTCCTGAAACTTATGATTTAAGAAAATTAGGACTTGTAACACCTGTTAAAGATCAAGCAGGAAAAGGTGCTTGTTGGGCTTTTGGAATGATTGGTGCTTTGGAATCAGCATTATTAAAACAATATAATATTACTTATGATCTTTCAGAAAATCATATGCAAGATCTAATTGGATTATATTCTTTAATAGGAACAAATAGGTATGAAAGTGGAGTTAGTATTATGAGTATAGGTTATCTTGCAAGTTGGCTAGGTTGTGTAAATGAAACTGATGATCCTTTCTTTGATTTTAATATGATATCTCCAAAAGTAGATACAAGTTTACATGTGCAAGATATTATAATGATTGATGGTAAAACTAATTTAACTGATAATGATAAAATCACTGCTGTCAACTTAAGGATTTTTTTTATGTATTTTTTTTTTTAGAATGATTTT
>JAUNXU010000096.1 GCA_030539615.1 Methanobacteriaceae archaeon
AATAAATATGAAATTAAAAATAATACAATTATTAATTAAAAAATATTAGTTATGTTTAATTATCTCTATTTAAAATTAAAAAAGAATAATACTAATACATTTTTTATTAACAACATTTAATCATACTATAAGTTTATTAATTAAGTTCAATATAATAAATTATTATAATATAATAAAGAAATAATTTTTTCATGGAGTTAACCCTATTTTATATTCGATTTTTTTCTTGTTAAAAATTAATTAAAATATGATGCTTGTTTTAAATTAAGTATTCAATTTTTATTAATTGATTAATTTATAATAAAGCTCAGTTTTAAGTTAAAAATCATTTTTATTAATAAATAAAAAAAAATATTCAAAATAGTTTATTGATTTATTTAGTTATACATATAATTAGCGAAAAAATTATTAAAATTATAATAATAAAAGAATTTATAAAATTCACTAAATTTAAAAAAATATCAGAGGAAAGTTATCAAATGTCAAAAAAAGTTGTTGAAATTAAAACATTAAAAGTTGGAAAATATCTTATATTAGGTGGAGAAGCATCAAAAATTACAAGTTTACAAACATCATCTCCAGGTAAACACGGTGCTGCTAAAGCACGTATTGAAGCTGTTGGTGTATTTGATGGTCAAAAAAGAAGTCTTGTAAAACCTGTAGATGCTAAAATAGATGTTCCTATTATTGATAAAAGAGTAGGACAAGTATTAGCTATTATGGGAAATGATGTTCAAATTATGGATCTTGAAAGCTACGAAACACTTGAATTACCTATTCCAGAAGATCTTAAAGATAAAGTTGCTGAAGGTAAAGATGTAGAATATATCTGTGCTTTAGGTAATATGAAAGTTATGAGAACAAAAGGATAAATTCTTTTATTCTTTTTTCTAAACATTTTAAAAAAAAAGTAATAACCACCAAATATCCAATTAGTTTTATTTTAATTAAAATAATATTGTTATTTTTCATACTGAAATTATTTAAGTAATAGTTTAAATAATAGTAAAAATAAAATATATTATTAGTTTATCAAATAGCTAAAAAAAAATAAACTAGAAGAATATGTTAACTAAAATAGTTTAGAAAATTTTTTAAGATATAGTATAAAAGTAAATATTTTTTATTAAACTAAATTTTTTTAACTATTTCATATCGTATTCTTTTCAAAAAAAGACTAATTTTCAAACATATAATACTAATTTTTAATAACTAAATTCTATATAATTATAACAATTTAACTATCAACCATTTTTTTTAAATAGTTAGTAACATATAACATTATAATATTAAACTATAAAAAAGGAAGATAAAAAGATATGTTTTTACATACTAATCCAAATCAAATCTTTGCATTTTCACAATTATTACCTGAAGATAATAATGTTAATAATGGTTATGCAATTCTAGGTATCCCATTTGATAGTACAACCTGTTATCTTAGTGGTTCACGATATGGACCCCAAGCAATACGGGAAGCATCATACAATTTTGAAGTATTTAATATATCATCAAAAAAAGACCTAAATATTGAAAATTATGATATTGGAAATATTGATATTACCCCTGGTAATTATACGAAAACCCATATAAAAATTAAAGATACTATAAAAGAATTACAAAATCTAAATCTAAAACCCATAACTTTAGGTGGAGAACACACTATAACTTGTGGTGTTTTAGAAGCAATGAAAGAATATGATCCTAAAGAATTTGAAGATTTAACAGTAATAGTTCTTGATGCTCATATGGATTTAAGAGATTCATATCTTGAAGAAAAATATTCACATGCAACTACAATAAAACGTGTAGCAGAACTTGAACCCAAACAAATTATTCAATTAGGAATACGATCTGCTTGTAAAGAAGAATATCTATTTGCAAAAAACAATAAAAAAATTAAATTTTATACTAATAGAAATTTCTTTGAAAATAAAAAAGAGATATTAACTAAATTATCATCTATTAAAACACCAATCTATATTAGTGTTGATATTGATGTTTTAGATCCCAGTTATGCTCCAAGTGTAGGAACACCTGCTAGTTGTGGATTAACACCTTTAGATATTGAAGACATAATTATAAACCTATCTAAATGTGATGTTAAAGGATTAGATGTAGTAGAAGTTTCAAGTAATACTATTGGTGATATTACAAGTGTTAATGCATCTAAAATTATATATGATTTTTTATCAGCAAAAAGTAATTAAATTTTCTGAGTTAAGATACACATGAGTAAAAATAAAAAATATTATTATGTTAAATCCAACCAAAAACCCGTTGAATTAAATAATAATAAATAAAAAAAAAGAATTTAAAAAAAAATAATAAAAATAATAAATATTTTAGAAGGTGATTTATATTAAATATCATAGAGAAGTTAGATTATCCGGACATATAATAGACTCTTTAACTTTACCTAATACATTAGATACAATAATGGAAGAAGGAGGTGATTTTAACATAATTAATTTTAACATTGGTAAACATAAAACTGATACCAGTTCTGCTAGAATTGTTGTATCAGCATCTACTGATGAAAAATTAAATAGAATACTTGATATTCTAAATGGATTTGGAGTAACTGTAATTGATCAAGAAGAAGTTCAATTAATTGCATGTGAAAAAGATAAAGTATTACCAGATAACTTTTATTCTACAACAAATTATCCTACGAGTGTTAGATATAATGAAAAATGGTTACCAATAAACAATATTGAAATGGACTGTGTTATAATAGTTGATACTGAAAATGAATCAGCTACATGTAAACCAATAGATAATGTTAAATTTGGTGAACAAGTTGTTATTGGACGAAATGGAGTTAAAGTTGCACCTCCTGAAAGACCACGTGGAAAACAACATGTATTTGAATTTATGAATAGTGAGGCTTCATCTGAAAAACCTACTCAAACTATTATTGATCAAATTGCTGACGAGATAAAAGCTATTAAAAATAAGGGTGGTAAAATTGCTGTTGTTGCAGGACCTGCTGTTGTTCATACTGGTTCAGCACCAATTCTTGCATCACTTATTAAAGAAGATATTGTTAATGTATTATTTGCTGGTAATGCTCTTGCTACCCATGATATTGAAAGTGCATTATACGGTACTTCTTTAGGAGTATGTTTAGAAACAGGTGAACTTGTTCGAAGTGGTCATAAACACCATATTTATGCTATTAATGAAATTAATCGTGCAGGAAGTATAGGTGAAGCTGTTGAAAATGGTGTTTTAAAAAAAGGGATCATGTATGAATGTATTAAAAATAATACACCTTATGTTTTAGCAGGTAGTATTCGTGATGATGGACCATTACCAGATGTTATTACAGATAGTGTTAAATCACAAAATAAAATGAGAGAACTTATTCAAGATGTAGATATGGTTATAATGATTTCAACTATGTTACATAGTATAGCTACAGGTAATCTTTTACCATCTAGAGTTAAAAGTATTTGTGTAGATATTAACCCATCTACTGTTACTAAACTTGCTGATCGAGGAAGTAGTCAAGTTGTTGGAATAGTTACAGATATTGGTTCATTTTTACCTATGCTTTACCAATCATTACACAAATAACTATTTTCTCCTATTTTTTTATTTTTAAGTTAATGTGAGGATTTTATTATGGGAATTATAACTATTATACTATTAATTATAGGTTTTGTATTATTAATTAAAGGTGCTGATTTTTTTGTTGATGGTTCTAGTAGTATTGCAACTCGTTTTGGTATTCCTTCAATAATTATTGGTTTAACAATTGTTTCTATGGGTACTAGTGCACCTGAAGCAGCTGTTTCCATTACTTCTTCTGTTGCAGGTAGTAATGCACTTGCTGTAAGTAATATAATAGGTAGTAATATTTTTAATATACTTATTGTTATTGGAGCTACAGCACTTTTAGCTAATGTAAAAATTCAACGTAACGTTATTAAAGAAGATTTTCCAGTACTTCTTATTGCTAGTTTCTTATTATTAATATTTTCCATCACAGATAATACCATTAGTCGTATTGAAGGAATTATATTATTACTCGGAATGATAGCTTATATTTATTATCTTATTCGTAAAATTAAATCAACTAAAGTTCCATTAGAAAATAACAGTATCAAAAATTTAGGATTAACAAAAAGTATTTTATTTATCCTTGGAGGTATTATTTGTATTACTGTTGGTGGTAATTTAGTTGTTGAATCAGCAACAACAATTGCTCTTTCATTAGGATTATCTGAAACACTTGTAGGTTTAACTATTGTTGCTATTGGTACATCTTTACCAGAACTTGTAACATCAATTACTGCTGCAATGGACAATAATGTAGATATGGCTGTGGGAAATGCTATTGGTAGTAATATATTTAATATATTATTCATATTAGGAGTAAGTGATATTATTGCACCTATTAAAACATCTTCTACAATGATATTTGATATTGTTTTAATGATAGTGATAACTATTATTTCATATATTCTTGGAAAAGACAAATTAGATTACAATAAAAAAGATGGAATAATTCTTATTTGTATATTTACAATATACATGATTTTTATTATAATAAGAAATTAAATATTTCTTAATTATATTTATTTTTTTAAATCAATTGATTCTTATTTTTTGTTTTAAATAAACTTATGAATAATTAGTATGGTTTATATATATTGATTTACTAATTATATATTATATAAAAAAAATGTAAAGGAAATAATAAATAGTAATATACTACATATTTCATTTTTCTTTTCTAAGATTTCACTTTGTACTTAAAAATTAAGGATCAATATTTTTTTAATCTGATAATAAAAAACTTATCTTTTTTTTATAGATTTTTTTTAGAAAATATTAATAAAAAAAATATTATATGTTTATCAAGTGAATTAATATTTCAAAATAATTAATATAATCAATATCTTTTTGGGAGGATGAATATTTGAATAAATCAAATAATAAAAATAATGGTAATAAAAACAATAGTAAACGACGGTCATCAAATAACAAACCAAATAGTGGACGTTCATCAAATAACAAATCAAATAGTAATAAAGGACGAAATAAAACAAGCAATAATAAAGGACCATCACGTAGTAGTAATAGAGGACATGTAAAAAATAAAACAAGTAATGGTAGTAAAAGTTCATCACATAGTATTAATAGATTACATGTAAAAAATAAAACACTAAATGGTAGAGGACATGTTAAAAATAAAACAAGTAATGGTA
>JAUNXU010000097.1:0-3474 GCA_030539615.1 Methanobacteriaceae archaeon
AGACAAAAAGCCACCCACACAGCATCAACACCAATAAAAGGTTCAAATATAAAAAATGGTATAAATAAAAATATAAAATTTTTAGCAAATGAAATATAATTACTGTATACTATTTTATTTATAGAATTATAATGATTTAATAAGATATAGTTTAAATTTACTGGTATAAGAGATAATGAAAACAGTTTAATACCAAAACTAGCTCTATTAATTAATTCAATATCAGATGTATATAATGAAACAATATTTGTTGCAAATAATAAAAGAATAACTGTTAAAATTAATGAAAATATTATTGAATTTCTTAAATATATTTCAAACATTCTTTTGAGTGAAGAATAATCAGAAGCACCATATAATAATCCGGAAATAGTTAATATAGGCTCAGCAATTGCATTATGAATAAGATCACAAATAAGATTGTATATTGTAAAAAAGATACTTAATGATCCCATTGCAAGAGTACCACCAATAATTATTATTAAATTATTTAAACAAATTCTACTTGTAGTGGTTAATAATTTATTTAATGCACCAGAACTACCTGATTTACTAATATTTAAGATATGGCTTTTGATATTAGTTATTTTAGTTAAATGTATAGAATTCTTCTCTTTTAAAAAATGTGTTAAATAAACTAGAAATCCAACTAGATAACTAATTGAAGTAGCTAATCCTATACCAAATAAATGACCATTAAACATGAAAATAACAATTAAATCTAAGAGTACATTAGTTATTAATGAACAAATTGTTGCATAAATGGTTAGATTATTAGAACCATCCATCTTAGTATATTTCATTAAAATCAATTCTAAAATATAAAAAATAACACCAAAAGAGATACCCTTTAAAAAATCAGAAGATAAAGTTATAATATTAGTATTAGCTCCAAAAAAAACTGATACATTTTCACTAAACAAAAATAATAAACCAGCAATTAATAAACCAAAAAATACACCTAATAAGCATACTGTAGTAAATATTTGATTAGAACTTTCTTTATCATTTCTTCCTAAATACTTAGAGGATAATATTAAACCACCTTGAGAAAAAAGCAATCCAATAACCATTAAAAGTAATTCAATAGGAGTTATTATTCCAAAAGCAGCAATAGCATTAACTCCTAAGAAGTTCCCAATTAAAATACCATCTACTATAATAGATAAATTCATAATAGTTGCTTGAAATATTCCTGTAATAAAAAATGATTTAAAAACATTTGATAATATATATTTGTTAGTATCTGATTCCATTCTTTTTTTTAAACCTCTTAATTATTATTATTATCTATTTAAAGTAAATAGCTCCTTAATATATTATTATAGTTAATAAATAATATATTTTTATTTTTATAATACTAATTTAATAAATATCTTAAATAACTTGTTAAAACTAATTAAAAAAAATAAGATTTAAGAAATTAATTAAAATCCATAATACTTTAACTAATAACTTAAATAAACTAAGCACTTAATTTTTTTGCAGATTCTACACCAACTAAAGAAGCAAATACTGCAATAACACATAAAATTCCAGAAATTATACAAGTTACTTGGCAACTAAATGTAAGTAATCCATAGTATTGAGGAATCATAGGAACATTACCCATAATAATAGCAAATATTACTGTTAACATAGCTAAACTCATAGTTTGACCAATAACTCTCATAACTGTAACAGATATTGATGCTGTTGGTGTATCTTTTTCAGGCACTGAGCTCATTATAATATTTGTATTAGGACTACAGAAAATACCATAACCAATTCCTTGAACAAGCATTGCAAATATAATTAAATACATTGGAGTATCTTTATTTAAGAAAGATAAAATGATAAGTGCAAAAGTAACAAATACCATACCAATAGCAGCTAATTTTTGTGGATTAATTTTATCGGATAGTTTACCTGCAAGAGGTGAAACTATAGCCATAGCAACTGGAGTTATTATTAAAAATAATCCTGCTGTTTGTGAATCCATCCCTAAAATATATTGCATATGGTAATTTAAGATATAGGTTACTACAAAAGTAGCAATATAACTAATAACTGAAGCTACATTTGATGATAAAAATCTTTTATCTTTAAATACTTTAATATCATAAACTGGAAATTTAGCTTTTATCTCCCAAAGACCAAAAGTAATAACTAATATTATACCGATAATTGCTATTATTAATCCATTAAATTCATTGATTATTGTAAATCCATATATAAATAGTAAAATAGCAATAGCCCATAATATAGATCCTTTAGTGTCAAATTCTTCACCTTCGCCAAGTACCCATTCACCATCTAATTTCCATTGAGTAATAATAAGTGTAATTAAAACAAATGGAATTGATATATAAAATATTGATGGCCATCCTAAATTATAAGTTAATACTCCTCCAATTACTGGAGCAACAGCAAGACCAATATATACAAAAGCAACTACAATACCAAGAGCTTTTCCTCTAATTTCTTCAGGAACCTCCAGAGTAACAATAGACATTACAGTAGTATAAATTAATGCTGCACCAATTCCTTGAAATGCTCTAAATATTAATAGTGACCAATCAGACCATGCAAGGCCAGTTACAATAGAACCAATTAAAAATATGATGTTTCCTATAATAAAAGATTTTTTAATGCCTATTTTAGATGATAAACTTCCAAGAGGAACTGAAAATATTGCAACTGAAAATAAAAATGCATTAACTACCCAATTTTGAAGAATATTACTTAATGCAAATTGTTTAGCCATAGCAGGAAGTGCTACTGCGGGAGCTGCAGAAATATACGCTACAAAAAATGATGCTATTGAAGCTAAAATAATAACATATGTTGATTCTTTTAAATTCATAATTTGACCTCCTTTAATTAAAAGTAATAATTAAAGTGATTCAGTAAGTTCTAAACTTCTAAGTAAAATCTTTCTAAGATTTCCTTTAAGTTCTTCATTAATAAATTTGCAATCCATATCATTTTCCCACATTTTATCTATTTCAATAATTTTAGGAACTAATTCAAACCCTTTTTTCGTTAGGGATAATTTGTATTTTCGCATATTATTTGGAATAGGTTCTCTTATAACATAGCCATTATCTTCTAACTTCCTTAAAGAAGATGCCACTGTTCCTTTACTTATTTTTAAGATTTCACATAAGTCATTTTGACATAGATTATCTTCATGAACATCAATATCATACTCATATATTTTCATTAAACAGTTTATTTGACCAGAACCAATATCTAGATCTTTAAGTTTATGGTCTAAATACTTCTGTTCAGTTCTATAAATCATAGATATTAATGGAACAATATTTAATTCACTTATTAAACTTTCAAATTTAAGATTTTTACTCATAAAATCACCTAAAAAAATATAAGATTTATTTTTAATTGTATATGATAATTTATATTTAATATTAAATAAATGTTCGTAATCAAACTATTTGATTACAAACTATATTCATAAAAAATAGTAGTCAG
>JAUNXU010000097.1:3484-5218 GCA_030539615.1 Methanobacteriaceae archaeon
TTTACAAAAATAAAATACAATACAAAACAATTAAAAATACTCATAAAAATTATTTAAAAGTAGTTAAAATATAAGAAATTAAATTGATAAGTTATTAATTTCACAAGATAATTTAATCCATTTAATTCCAGAGTTTATAGAAGCTCTAAAAGAAGTCAAATCATAGCATTGATTTTAATAATTAAAGAATTATCATCTAATTCTAAAGTCATTTTAGATCTGTAATCTGGAGAAGTTTCAAATTCAGGAAGTACTGATTTATAAATAATTTCAGCTTGTTTAGAACTGTCAAATTCTATTATCACCTGATTTTTAATTGAATTTATAATACCTTCATCCATAGATACACCACAATAATCTAATTTCATAATAAAAATTAGATAATTAAAAAAAAATATTTATCTTTATTATTAATGACCTTTCTAACTGAAATTTTTAAATCAGTCTTTTCACCAAATTTATTGTAAAAATCAATAATAGCAATTTTTTGATCTATATACTCTTTCTCTTGGAAATATTCCTCATCAATATCATTGTATGGGCGAATATGAATATAATTTTCTTTAACATCAGTGTCTTCTTCACGAGAGAGAAAAGTAGAAATTTCACTTAAACTTTCTACATCACATTTAACTTTTAAATCTTTAGTATTTATATGTAGACAAGTTCTTGAAAGATTAACACTGACTAAAATAGCTAATTGTTCTTTAGCTTTAGTATAAAAAGTAATTTTACTAGGATTTCCTTTAATTTCATAAACAAAAGCAGTAGATTCATGACCTGATTCTGCGGTTTTTAATAAAACATCACGAATACTCATTTTACCTCTATTAATATACTCACTATCTGTTGCATGCATTAAATTCTTACAAAACTTTCTAGTATTTTGTGATAGTTTTCTTGAAGTTGAAATTAACATAATTATTATCTAATAAAATTTAAAAAAATTTATCACTTATATTTAAGATTTTAATTATTTAAAAAAGTATTGTTAAAATAATCTTAGTATTGAAATATAGTTAAAAAATATAAATCAATACAAAATATAAGCTGAAAATAATAATTGTCTTTTAAAGAAAAGTTATAATAGTTTTAAAATCTTTAATAAATAAAAAGATAGCATAAGCTAAATTAAAGAAATTTTAGTAAAAAAAGAAGTTATAAACAATAGATGATTATAAAATCATCTAGTTTTATAAAAAAGAAACTAAGGTAAAACCTTAGAAAAATTAACTATCGAGATTTTATAGTTCTTTTGACTTCATGAGTGTGTATTAAATAGCATCATTATTCATTTATATTGCGAATTATTTTATTATTTTTTTTCTAAATTAAAAATTTACCAGTATAATCTATGAAAAAATCAAATAAAAACATTGTAAAAATAAAGGTACATATACCTCAATTATATATAAAATATTAATTTAATATTTTATTAATAAACTTAGAAAAATTTTTAATCTTATTAATTAAATAAAAATAAATAAAATGATATAGAGAGTATATAACTAATTAGTATTGTTAATTTTTCTATTTATTTAAATAAAATATTTATGAGGTTATATATGTCATGTCTTTACCTGAATTATTAGCTCCTGCTGGTTCTTATGAAGTTTTAATTAGTGCTGTTAATAGTGGTGCTGATGCTGTTTATTTATCTGGTAAGAAATTTGGTGCTAGAGCTTTTGCTCAAAATTTTAGTTTAAAAGAGATTAAAGAAAGTGTTAATTATGC